>DATAFT010000430.1:0-7517 GCA_036257295.1 Thermoanaerobaculia bacterium | reverse complement strand
CACCCACGAGGGGACGATCGAGCTCGATGCCGCGATCATGAACGGCAGGACGCTCGCCTGCGGTGCGATCGCCGGCGTGCGCACGATCAGGAACCCGATCACGTTGGCGCGCCGGGTGATGGAGGCGACGCCGCACGTTTTCCTCGCCGGCGAGGGCGCCGAGGCGTTCGCGCGCGAGGCGGGCGTCGAGATCGTCGATCCGTCCTACTTCCGCACCGAGGAGCGCTGGGACGAGCTTCAACGCGAGCTGCGCCGCGAGAGCTCCAACGCGGTGGCGCTCCCGACCCCCGAGATGGGAACCGTGGGAGCGGTGGCAATCGATCGCCGGGGAGACCTCGCCGCCGCGACCTCGACCGGCGGCCGCACCAACAAGCGATTCGGACGCGTCGGCGACGTGTCGGTGCTCGGCGCCGGCACCTACGCCGACAATCGCACCTGCGCGGTGTCGGCGACCGGGAAGGGTGAAGAGATGATCCGCCACTTCGCGGCGGCCAACGTGTCGGCCCGTATCGAGCACGGCGGCCGCACGCTGCAGCGAGCGGTGCGCGAAGTGGTGCGCGACGTGCTCGAGCCCGGCGACGGCGGAATGATCGCGGTGGGGCCCGGCGGCGTCGCCGTGCTCGAGTTCAATACCGAGGGGATGTTCCGCGGCGCCGCGGACTCCGCCGGTCGCTTCGAGATCGGGATCCGCTGAGCTGCCGCGGTTGGACGCGCGGCCGTTGCGCGCCTACGCCGCTTTGGAGGTCGGGAGACCGAAGTGCTCCCACTCGTACATGCCACCGGTGAGCTCGACCACGCGGTGCGCGCCCAGCTCGCGCAGCCGATTGGTGGTGCGGCGGACTTCATCGTCTTCGAGGTCGTGGCCGACGACGATGAACTCGGTCTTGGCACCGGTTCCCGGCGGCAGGGCCTCGAGATCGGTCGACCGGTGCGCCACCGAGCCGGCGATGCTGCCCCGCGACCGCTGCGCGGCCGAACGCACGTCGAGGATCAGGAAGGGTGGACGCGGGCTGCGCATGCGGCGCGCGAGCTCCGCCGGGTGGGTCTGGAAGATGACGCCGTCGAAGTGGGGATCCATGGCGGCGGGAGTGTACCGGCGCGACGCCGGACAGGGCAACCGCACGCTACACTGCCCGGGTGAGCAGCCAGGATGCGTCTCGCGGGCTCGCGACGCTCGCGCTCGATTCCCTGCACCAGCGCCTCGGCGCTCGATTCGTGGAGGAGCGCGGAGTGGCGGTGCCGGCCGACTACGGTGACCTCGCCGGAGAGATCGCCGGGCTCCGCGACAGCCACGCGGTGGTCGACCTGTCGTGGGCGACGCGCCTCGAGCTGCGCGGCCGCGATCGGCACCGGTTCTTGAACGGCCTGGTCACCTCGAACGTCAAGGACCTGCGCGCCGGTCAGGGCCGGTACGGCTTCTTCCTCAACAAGCAGGGGCGCGTGATCGCCGACGTCTACACCACCGCGCTCGACGATCGGCTGTGGCTCGAGCTCCCGGCCGACTGCGGCGAGCCCATGCGCCGGCACATCGAGAGCTATCGCGTCATCGACGACGTCGAGGTCGCCGGGCTCGACGACATGGCGCTGATCGGCGTCCTCGGTCCGGCGGCGGCGGCGGTGCTCGGCGACGCGGCGGCCGCGCTCGCGCTCGATGCCAGCGTGCGCGCCGCCATCGAAGGCTGCGAGGTGCAGCTCACGCGCCGCCGGGTGTTCGGCGTCGAAGGCTTCGTGCTGTGGGTGCCGTCATCGCTCGCCGAGGACATCTTCGTCGCTCTGGCCGAAGGTGGACGCGCCGCCGGACTCGGAGCCCTCGACGCGCGCCGCGTGGCGGCCGGCGTGGCGAGGTTCGGCCCCGACTTCGGCGACGAGACGGTGGCGAACGAGACCGGCCTGGTCGAACAGGCGATCGACTTCACCAAGGGCTGCTATCTGGGCCAGGAGATCGTCGCCCGCATCTTCTACAAGGGCAAGCCGAGCCAACCGTTGATGGCTCTCGAAGTGAATGGCCGGCCCGTTGCGCCCGAGCCGCCGTGCTCCATTCACCCGATCGCTGGATCGGGCGCCGGCGAGACCTGCGGCACGGTGACCAGCGTGACGGCGGGGGGCGAGCCGGGGGTGTGGCTCGCGATCGGAGCGGTGTCGCGCCGCGCCCTCGACGACGGGACGGCGCTAGCGCTCGACGGTGGCGGCGAAGTGCGGATCCGGGAGCGGGCCGAGTTGGCGAGCCAGACCGGGGCGAGCTAGACCGAGAACGACGACCCGCAGCCGCAGGTGCCGGTAGCCTTCGGGTTGTGGAACTTGAACCCGGTGCCGGTCATCCCGAGGCTGTAGTCGATGGTGGTGCCTTCGAGGAAGCGCCCGCTGATGGGGTCGACGTAGACCTTGAGGCCGTCGTACTCGAGCACCAGATCGTTCTCGCGCGGCTCGCGCTCGAAGTCGATCGCGTACTCGAAGCCGCTGCAACCGCCGCCGCGCACCGCGATCCGCAGACCGCAATCGGGATCCATGCCTTCCTGCTCGCGGGTG
This sequence comes from Thermoanaerobaculia bacterium, assembly GCA_036257295.1. Lineage (GTDB taxonomy): Bacteria > Acidobacteriota > Thermoanaerobaculia > Multivoradales > Multivoraceae > DATAFT01. Next base: position 4,991 of record DATAFT010000430.1, on the reverse strand, counting down.
ATCTTCACCATCCGCACCGCTTTCTCGGTGAGGAGCACGGGACCCGCGGGGGCGCCGGGCGCCGGGGGCGGTGACTGATGCTGATGGGTCTCGGTCGACATACTACGAACCTCCTGGGCCGTCTGATGCCCAGGGGCCACTAATCAAGATAGCCACCGGACGCTGACAAGTCAAATCGGCAGGGCGGCGCGAGGGCGGCGCCGCCCGCTCGGCAGGCTGCACCCGGCGCTATGATCCGGGCACGTGTTGCGGGCCATCCTGTTCGACTTCAACGGGGTCCTGGTCGATGACGAGTCCCTCCACCAGGCGCTGTTCGCCCGCGTCCTGCGCGAAGAGGGGCTCTCCTTCCGTCAGGACGAGTACTTCGCCCGGTATCTCGGCCTCGACGACCGGCGTTGCTTCGCGGCTGCCCTGGAGGAGTCCGGGCGGCCGGTCCAGCAACCCCACCTGATGCGGCTGATCGCGCGCAAGGCGAGCTACTACCAGGAGCGCATCCGCTCCGATGGGTTCCAGTTCTTCCCCGGCGCGGTCGAGCTGGTGCGCGAGGCGGCCGGCGCCGGCCTCACTCTCGGCGTTGTGACCGGCGCACTGCGGGCCGAGGTCGAAGGGGCGCTGCGCCAGGCCGGGATCGCGCCGCTGTTCAAGACCATCGTCGCCGCGGAGGACGTCAACGAGGGCAAGCCTCACTCCGAGGGATACTCGCGCGCGCTCCAGGAGCTCAACGGGCTGCCGCCGTTCCCGCCCCGACTCTTCCATCCCCACGAGGTGCTAGCGATCGAGGACAGTCCCTGGGGGCTCGAGGCGGCCGCGGGCGCCGGCCTGGTGACGCTGGCGGTCGCGCACAGCTACGAGCGGGGCGCGCTGGTGGCCGCTCATCTCGTTGTACAGGAGCTGATTGGGCTCCGGCTCGAAGCGCTCTTCGACAGCCTGGCCGAGGCCAGTAGAGCTTGATGATTTTGGCGCCGAGGACGGCGCGTGGCGTTGATACGATCCAGCGCCCATGCGCACCAGCGATCCCGACGTGAGAGAACGCTTCGCCGGCCAGATCGAGATCATCGCCGGCGGGATGTTCTCGGGCAAGAGTGAAGAGCTGCTGCGCCGTCTCCGTCGCGCCATCATCGCTCGCCAGAAGGTCCAGGTCTTCAAGCCGTCCGCCGACGTGCGCCACCGTCCCGAGCGTGTCGTCACCCGCGACCTGCGCGAGGTGTCCGCTCTTTCGGTTCGCGACAGCCGGGAGCTGCGCGCCGCGCTGCTGCCCGAAGTGCAGGTGGTCGGCATCGACGAGGCGCAGTTCTTCGACGAGGGTCTGATCGAGCTCGCCACCGAGCTCGCCGATCGCGGCGTGCGCGTGATAATCGCCGGTCTCGATCAGGACTTCCTGCGCCGTCCGTTCGGCCCGATGCCGGCGCTGCTATCGCTCGCCGAGTTCGTAGACAAGATGCACGCGATCTGCGTCGTGTGCGGGCAGCCCGCGCACTTCACGCAGCGCACGGCGGGTGGCGAGGAGCTGGTTCAGGTGGGCGACAGCGAGTCCTACGAGGCGCGCTGCCGCTCCTGCTACGAGCACGGCCTCGCGCAGGCGCGCGCCGCCGTCGAAGCCGGCGATCTGAGACCCATCGACTAGCTCCGCGAATGGTGTTTACCATTCGCTCCGCTAGTTTTGTTGTCGGCGCCGAGGACGGCGCGGGAGACTGCTCGAGCCGCGATCGCCGACAGGCTCGCGACGGCGGACTCGAGCGCGGCTTCGAGCGCGCGCGGCGCGGCGAACGAGCCGAGGTCGTGACCGACGCCGGGGATCATCGTCGAGCGAACATTGGGTCCCCAGCTCGCGGCTCGTGACTCGAGCAGCGGCGCCGGCGTCAGATCGTCGCGCTCGCCGTAGATCACCACGGTGGGGATGGCGCCGAGGGTCCAGTCGCGATCGCGGTAGTGGGTGACCGGCGGCGCGATCAACAACACGCCCGCCGGTTCGACGGCGGCGCGGCCCTCACGCTTGCGTTCCACCGCGGCGGTCATCTGCTCGAGCGTCATGACGGCGCCGAACGAATAGCCGGCGATGATCAGCGGCAGCGGCGGCTGTCGCGCGGTGAGCGCGGCGGTGGCGGCGCCGAGATCGAGCCGCTCGCCGCGTCCCTCGTCGTGCTCGCCGTCGCTTGCGCCGACGCCGCGGAAGTTGAACCGCAGCGCTTCACCGCCGGCCCCGACCAGGGCGCGCACCGCGAGCATGACCACGCCATTGTCCATGGTGCCGCCGTAGAGCGGATGCGGATGCGCCACCACCGCGCGAAACGAGGCCTCGACCGGCGGGCGATGCAGCTCGGCTTCGAGCGACCCGACCGGTCCGTCGAGCGCGAAGCGGTCGCCGCGCCGGCTCAATCACCGGCCTCCGACCCCTGCGCCAGCCTCACCGCCTTGGCCACTGCCTCCTTGGCGCTGGCGGCGCGCGGCAGATCGTCGAGACCCTGTCCGTGCGGACCCTCGACGCTCCAGCTCTGGAGGAGAACCACCGGAATGCCGTGCTTCTTCGCGATGGCGATCTCGGAGAGCGTTCCCCATTCACCGCCGATCGCGATCACGGCGTCGCTCGAGAGCACCACGATCTGGTTGCGGCCCTGACCGAGGCCGGTATAGACGACGAAGTCGAGGTGACCGTTGGGAGGCGACGACTCGGGCCCTTCGCCGGGCATGACGCCGAGCGTGGTGCCGTTCGCGGTCTTCGCGCCCGAGCAGCCGGCTTCCATCACGCCGGAGCCGCCGCCGCAGACCAGGACCGCGTCCGAGCGCGCGATCTGCCGGCCGGTCTCGAACGCCAGCTTCGCCTCGCTCTCGGTGCACGAGTCGCCGCCCACCAGGCCGAGGGTCAACCGCCGCTGTCTCGCCATGCGCGTGCTATCCTAACTTTTCGCCCGCCGCGCGCGAATCTTCCTCTCCACCATGCAGAACCTGGATCCGACGCATGTCGCGCCGGTGGCGCCTCTGCGCGACGCCGATCTCGTCACCCGCGTCGCGGACGGTGACGAGATCGCCCTCGCGACGCTCTACAGCCGCCACGCCGGCACGCTGCTGGCGCTCGGTCTGCGCATCCTGGGCGCCGCCGGCGAAGCCGAAGACGTGGTGCAGGAGACCTTCCTTCAGGTGTGGCGTCAGGCCGCGCGCTACGATCCGACCCGGTCCTCGGTCAACAGTTGGCTGGTGCTGATCGCGCGCAGCCGCGCCATCGATCGGCTGCGCAGCCGGCGCGTCGCCGAGCGCATCGTCCTCGCCGCCGAGGGTGGCGCTGGCGAGGTCGATACATCCCCCGGGGCGGACCGGAACGTATTCTTCGCGGAGCGAAGGGCGAGGATCCGCCAGGCGTTGGCAGCGCTCCCGGCCGAGCAGAGAGAGGTGATCGAGCTGGCTTTCTTTCGCGGGTTGACCCAGAGCGAGATCGCGCTCGAGACCAGCACCCCGCTCGGCACCGTCAAGACGCGCACGCTGCTCGCGATGAAAAAGCTGCGCACCGCGCTCCAAAACGACTTGCGGGAGCTCCTGTGAGCGAGCGCGAGGACGCCCTCCTCGAGCGGGTCCTGCAGCAGGTCGATCATCCGGGCCTGGAAGATCCGGGCCTCGATCTCAAGGGTGACGAGCGGCGTCTGTGGCGCGAGTACGGCGAGCTCGCGGCCATGCTGCCGGTGGCGCTCGAGCCAGTCGAGCCACCGGCGGATCTGCTTGCCGGCATCCTGGCGCGGGCTCGCAGCGATGGCGACGCCTCGGGCGCGCAAACAGCGACGGAACGCGACCCGGGTCGGATTGCGGCCTCGCCGATTCCCCTCGGCCGACTCCGCCCTCGGGCTCTGGCCGGTCTCGCCGCGGCGATGGCGGCGCTCTCGCTCGGGCTAGGGCTGTGGGCCGGGTCTTTGGCGAGCGAGCGCTCGCGCCAGCGTGAGTCCATCGCCGAGCTCGAGCGACGGCTGGCGGCGGGCGCCGGCCGCGACCAGGAGCTGATCCACGCCCAGACCGAGCTCGAGCACCTGCGATCGGTGGTGACCTCGGCCGGCGTGCGAGCCTGCCCCCTGCGGCCGTGGGGCGAGCGGCCGCAGCAGCCGTGGGCTCGCGCGGTGGTCTACCTCGACGGTTCCCACCACCAGTTCTACCTGGTCGCGCGCGACCTCGAGCCGTGCCAGCAGGACTCGCGCTACGTCCTGTGGTTGATGGTCGACGGCAAGCCGGTGCCGGGTGGGTCGTTCCGTCCCGAGAAGGGTGTCCCGGTGGCGCTGGGCGCCGAGGAGATGCCGGGGTCGACCAACGGCGCCTTCCTCACCCTGGAGCGCGATCCGACCGTCCAACGGCCGACCGGACCGCCGATCCTCTACGGAGAGGGCGCGGAGGAGATGCTCTGATCGTCCGCTAGAATGCATGTACCGGGCAAAGTCGCGGTGGAAATGCCGGCGCCTCCCGCCGCGTTGTAAACCTTGCACGGAGCCATTCACGGCGCCGGGAGAGAAGACAAGACCATGATGTTCGATCCGATGTACTTCCTGTTCATCCTGCCTGGCCTGGCGTTGTCGCTATGGGCCAGCTTCAAGACGCGCTCGGCCTTCAACAAGTACTCCAAGGTGCGGGCCGCCACCGGCCTCACCGGCGCCCAGGCGGCGCTGCGCATGCTTCAGAGCGCGGGAATCAACGACGTCGAGATCGTGCGCACGCACGGCACCCTCTCGGATCACTACAACCCGATCAACAAGAAGCTCGCGTTGTCGGAGCCGGTCTACGACCAGCCCTCGCTGGCCGCGATCGGCGTCGCCTGTCACGAGGCCGGCCACGCCATTCAGCACGCCGAGAAGTACGCGCCGCTCTGGCTGCGCTCGGTGCTGGTGCCGACCGCGAGCATCGGCTCGAGCCTGGGCTACATCGTGATGATCGCCGGCCTCTTCATGGGCCTGATGAAGGTGTTCCTGATCGGCGCGGTGATGTTCTCGATGGTGCTGCTGTTCCAGGTCGTCACCCTGCCG
>DATAFT010000403.1:0-6563 GCA_036257295.1 Thermoanaerobaculia bacterium | reverse complement strand
GCGGCGCTTCGCTCACCTCGGCGAGCGAGCCCAGCTCGAGCGCGAGATCACCGGCCGACTGCCAGCGCCGGTCCGGGCTCTTCTCCAGGCACCGCTCGATCAGCCACTCGAGATGGGCGGGCGCCTCCGGCCGCAGCTCCGACACCGCCCGCGGCCGTCCGGTCATGATCGCGGCCATCACGTTCGCGTGGGACGCCCCGGTGAAAGGCCGCGCTCCGGTCACCATCTGGTAGAGCACCGCTCCAAGCGCCCAGAGGTCGCTGCGGGCGTCGGCCTCCTTCCCTTCGAGCTGCTCCGGAGCCAGGTAGAGGAGCGTGCCGACGAGCGACCCCGCGGTGGTCAGAGACTGGGTGACGGTCTGCGCCTGGCTGCCGGCGCCGGCCGCTCGCGCCTCGACCCCCTTCGCCAAACCGAAGTCGAGCACCTTGGCTCCGTCCCGCGTCAGCATCACGTTGCCGGGCTTGAGGTCGCGGTGGATGACGCCGCCGCGATGGGCGGCGGCGACCGCTTCCGCGATCTGGCCGCCGATTGAGATCACCTCGTCGATCGGCAGCGCGCCGCGCGACACTCGGTCCTCCAGGGTCTCGCCCTCGAGGTACTCCATGACCAGGAAGTCCACGCCGTCTTCGGCGCCGATGTCGTACAACGCACAGAGGTGCGGATGGCGGACCTGCGAGATCGTCCTCGCCTCGCGCTGGAGCCGTTGGCGCAGCAGTGGGTCTTCGGCGAGCTCCCGCGGCAGCACCTTGATCGCGACCTTCCGCTCGAGTCGCACGTCGCGCGCGAGATAGACCTCTCCCATGCCGCCCTTGCCGCGCAGCGAAACGATCTCGTAGGGGCCCAGGCGACTGCCCGGCTCGAGCGCCATTGAGTGATGGCACTATAGCGAGTGACCATGAGAGCCACGGCATGAGTGACCTGCGTACCCGGCTCGCCTCGGTCCCCGACCCGACACTGGACCGCCGGCCGGAGATCGAGCGCGCGATCGCTCACAGCGTCGAGTACCTCGGTTCCGACGCCGCGCAACGAAGCCTCGATCAGGACACCTACTGGCCGAAGTGGAACTCGCCGTGGTGGCACATGCTGCTGCTCTACGAGCTGGACGAGGTACAAGGGATCCCGGAGCGCGCGGTGGCGAAGATGATCGAAGGTCTGAACGCCCTGCGAGTCAAGATCTTCCCGATTCACCAACACGAGTTTCCGGAAGGCGCGGATCCGCATCGCGACGTCTCCTGTCACTGCGCGATCGGGAGCATCCATCAGGTGCTCTCGGCGTGCGGTGTCAGCGTCGATCACGCGGTGCCGTGGATCCCCCCCTGGGTGGTCAGCTACCAGATGGCCGACGGCGGCCTCAACTGCGACTCCGACGCCTATCTGCGAACCGACGAGTGCCCGAGCTCGATGGTCGCCACCGTTCCGTTGTTCGAAGCCCTGCTGCGGCGGCGCGAGTGGACACCGGAGGAGCGCGACTTCGTCGAGCGCGCGGCGGGCTTCCTGATCGATCGAAGGCTGACCGAGGGATCGCGATCCACGCACAACGCCGAGGAGCGTGAGGCCGCGCCGGCTTGGCTCGACCCCTGCTTTCCACGCTTCTATTTTTACGACGTGCTCCGCGGTCTCGCCGCGCTGGTGCGCTGGGCCGAGCTCGGCGCCGGCTCGCTCCCCCTGGACGCGGTCAGAGGCGTGATCGAGCACCTCGTCGCCTCGTTCCCGGACGGCATGATCCGACCGCGGCGCCGCGCCCACGCCGGCAAGGGCACGCTGGCGCAGCACGAGGGTGCCTGGGTGCGCGAGCCGGCGTCGACCTTCCCGCTGCTCGAGGCCGCGAGCGTGCTCGGCGAGCCGAGCGAAGCGCTGACGCGCCAGTGGTCGGTGACGCGCCGCGCGTTGATCGGCCTGATCGACGACGGGCGGCTCGCGGCTTAGACTGTGCAACCGAAAAACGGTCGCGGAGCGAGAGTTGAGCGAATTCGAAGATCGATTGGCCCAGGTCCTGGCGCGCCACGTCGACGGCTTCCAGAAGTTGGTCTCGGCGGAGCGATTGTCGGGCGGCGCGAGTCAAGAGACCTACCGCATCGTGATCGCGGGCCAGGGCGGAGAGCGCAAGCTGGCGCTGCGCCGCGGGCCGGGCGGCCTCACGACTTCCTCCGCCGCCGCGCGGCCGGGCCTGCGTACCGAAGCCCGGCTCATGCGCAGCGCGCGCGCCGCCGGAGTCCCCGAGCCCGAGGTCCACTACGTGCTCCAGCCCGAGGACGGCCTCGGCGAGGGGTTCGTCATGGAGTGGCTCGAGGGCGAGACGCTGGGGGCGCGCATCGTGCGCGCGCCGGAGCTCGACGCGATCCGGCCGCGCCTCGCTCACCAGTGCGGCGAGGTGCTCGCCCGCATTCACGGCATCGACCTCGCGGCCAGCGGCCTCGATCGCCTCCTCGGAACGCTGACTCCGGCGGAGTATCTCGACCAGACCTGGCGCCGCTACCAGGCGTTCGAGACGCCGCAGCCGATGATCGACTACGCGGCGCGCTGGCTGCGCGACCGGCTGCCGCAAGAGGCCAGCCGCGCGCTGGTGCACAACGACTTTCGCAACGGCAACATCATGGTGTCGGCGGCGGGCGTGGTCGCGGTGCTCGACTGGGAGACCGCGTTCATCGGCGATCCGATGCGCGATCTCGGCTGGATCTGCACCAACTCGTGGCGCTTCGGCCGCAGCGACAAGCCGGTCGGCGGCTTCGGTGACTACGACGATCTGTTCGCCGGTTACGAGGCGGTCTCGGGCACTCGCGTCGATCCCGACCGCGTCAAGTGGTGGGAGGTGTTCGGCTCGTTCTGGTGGGCGGTGGGCTGCCTCGGCATGGCGCAGGTCTACCGCACTGGCCCCGACCGCACCGTCGAGCGCCCGGCGATCGGGCGCAGGAGCTCCGAGTGCCAGGTCGACTGCGTGAATCTGCTCATTCCCGGCCCGGTCGATCTGATCGCGCCTCGACCGCACTCCTCGCGCCTCGACATGCCGCGCAGCGACGAGCTGCTGGTGAGCGTGCGCGACTTCCTGCACCAGGACGTCATGCAGGCCACCTCGGGACGGCTCAACTTCCTGGCGCGCGTCGCCGGGAACTCGCTCGACATCCTGTTGCGCGAGCTCGAGTTGGGACCCGAGCACCGCCGGCGCGAGCACGAGCGGCTGCGGGCGCTGCTCGGCAGCGACGACGATCTCGAGGCGTTGCGCTGGCGTCTTACGCACGCGCTGCGCGACGGAACGATGCCGCTCGACACTCCTGGTCTGGCCGAGCATCTGCGTGAGACCGTCGTCAACCAGGTGGCGATCGATCAGCCCAAGTACTCGGGCCTGCGCACCGCCCTCGAGTCTGTGCGACCTTCGACCGCTGCTGCGCGGTCCCAGGAGAACCCATGACCGAGTTCGCCACCGGTGTCGTCGAAGCCAACGGTCTGAAGTTTCACTATCTAGAAGCAGGGGCGGGACCGCTGGTGCTCGCGCTCCACGGCTTCCCCGATCACGCGCGCTCGTACCGCCACCAGATGCCGGCGCTGGCGGCGGCGGGCTACCGCGTCGTGGCGCCCTACCTGCGCGGCTACGCCCCGACCGAGATCCCGCAAGGCGGCTACTTCGGCGTCCCCGCACTGGCCGCGGACGCGGTCGCACTGGCGCGCGCCCTCAGCGACGAGCCCGCGGTGCTGATCGGCCACGACTGGGGCGCGGCGGCCGCCCACGCGGCGGCGGCGATGGCCCCGGAGCAGTTCTCGAAGCTGATCACGATCGCGGTGCCGTACGGGCCCGCCTTCGCCCAGAGCCTCGCGACGAGCCCCGAACAGCAACGCCGCTCCTGGTACATGTTCTTCTTCCAGCTCCCGTTCGCGGAAGTCGCGGCGTCGCTCGACGACTTCGCGTTCATCGAGCGTTTGTGGCGGGACTGGTCGCCGGGCTGGGACTTCCCGCGCGATGAGATCGAGTCGCTCAAGCGGACGCTGGGCTCACCCGGCGTTCTCACCGCCGCGCTCAGCTACTACCGGCACACCTTCAATCCGCCGCCCAACGCGCCGACCCTCGAAGAAGTGAGCACTCCACTCCCGATCAAGGTCCCCACCCTCTACCTGCACGGACGCAACGACGGCTGCATCGGCGCCGAGCTCGCCGCCGGTATGGAGGCTTGGTTCGAGAACGGCCTCCAGCAGGTGATCCTCGACGGCGCCGGGCACTTCGTGCACCAGGAGCGGCCGGAGGAAGTCAACAGGCTGATCCTCGAGTTCCTGGCCTAGGCAACCCCCGGTCCGCCGGATCGGTATCTCTGCTCAGTCGAAGTCCTCCGGAAGAAGGGTCGGGCGGGTCTCGAGATAGAGCCACTGCTGGAAGTAGTCGTCGAGCAGATCGAGTCGCTCGCCGCTGAGGCCCGAGTGCTGCTTGGCGAAGTCGATGAACTGAGCGGTGGAGATGTTGCCGTAGCGGAGCTCGACCTGGAGCGCCCTGGCGAGCTCGAAGAACGTCTCGTCGCCGACGATCTCGCGGAGACCCTCGAGCGTCATCGCCGCGCGGTCGTAGGTCGGGAAGTCGAGGAACAGGTTGGCGGGATCGCGGTCGAGCACGGCGGGCGCGATGGCCCAGTCCGCGGCCGGCGTGCTCGCGTAAAGAGCGTCGAAGATCGCGGCAGGATCGCTACCGCCGCCTTCGACGAACTCCCAGTGCCAGGTCGACCAGGTGACCCACCCTTCGCTGAACCAGAGGTCGCTCCACACTCGCGGCGTGACGCTGTTGCCCCACCATTGATGGGCGAGCTCGTGGAGCTGGGTGTCGATGGCGATCGACGGGTCGCCGGTGGTGAAGTCACCGGCGTAGTGCGGCTTGGTCTGCACCTCGAGCGCGTAGCCGACGCCGGCGGCCCGGTCCGCGACCGCTCCGGTCGAGTCGAACGGGTACGGCCCGTAGAGGTCGCTGAGGAAGTCGAGCTGGCCCGGGGCGGCGGCCAGCGAGGCGTCGATCGCCGCGAGCTGGGCCGGAGTGGCGCTAGCGTCGACCGCGTTGTAGATCGGGAGCTGGCGCCCGGTCGAGGTCTCCATCATCGACTCGAGGGTGTAGAGGAAGTCGCCGACGGTTGCGGTGGTGAGATAGGTCGCGGTCGGGTCATCCTCGCGCCAGTGCCACGTCGCGGTGCCGTCATCGTTGACGACGCGACTCACCAGCTCGCCGACGCCGAGCGCCGTCTTCTCCTCGGGGACGGTGATGAACGTATCGAAGGTCGCCTTGTCGGTCGGGTGGTTGTTCGAGGGGAACCAGCTCTGCGCGCCCATCGGCTCGCCGACGACGTACGCGCCGTCACACGTGCGCGGCGGGTCGACCGGGTAGCAGGCTGGGATCCATCCCTCGATCGTCTGGTCGGGATCAACGATCGGCCGCGGGTTCCCCGCATAGTCGATACGCACAGTGAAGGGCCTGCCCGGCTTGGGCCACGAAGAGGGGTGCGGGACGATCACCAGCTTCATCGGCTGGGTCACCACCGGATCGCTGCTCAGCGACGGGGTCGCGGCCTCGAACCGGTGGCGCGCCGAGCGACCGTTCACGGTCACCGCGGAGACCACGAAGTCGTCCTGAAAGTCGAAGCTGAGCTCGCTCAGGTGCTGCGATGCGGTGGCGAGGATCTCCACGCTCGCCGCGTCGAACCGGTTCGCGACTGGGTCGTAGTCGATCTCGATCGTGTAGTGCTCGACGTCGTAGCCACCGTTGCCGAGCTGTGGGAACAATGGATCACCCAGCGACCGCGCGCCGGCCGCCGGCTTGCCCTTGGCCTGGCCGCCGGGCTTGGCGCCGATCGTGGCTGGAACCGCGACCACGACACCGACGAGGAGCGACGTCCCGGCGATCCATCGCTGCCAGCCTCGCGTCTTCATCACTAGCCACCGATCGATCGAATGGAGCCGACCGTCGCTACGCCAGCACGATCTCCGCCAGCCGCCGAACCTCCGCCGGCGTGCGCGCGCCCACCAGCAGCGTCGTCACCGGACTACCGCGCCAGGCGGCCAGACGATCGCGGATGCGCTCGGGCGGCCCCACCAGCGAGATCTCGTCGACGAACGCGTCCGGCACCGCCGCGATCGCCTCGTCGCGACGACCAGAAAGGAAGAGGTCCTGGATGCGCAGCGAGGCCTCCTCGTAGCCCATGCGAGCCATCAGCTCGCGATGGAAGTTGCGCTGCTTGGCGCCCATGCCGCCGACGTAGAACGCGAGGGCGGGCTTGAGCTCGGCGAGACCCTCCGCGATGTCGTCGGTGATCTGCATGCGGATCGGATAGAAGATCTCGAAGCTGGGCCGGCTCGCGCGCAGCGACTCGGCGTAGACCTCGGGGCGGTACGGCGAGTAGTAGAGCGGGATCCAGCCGTCGCAGATCTCGGCCGCCAGCGCGACGTTCTTCGGGCCTTCCGCGCCGAGAACGATCGGCAGGTCCGGCCGCAGTGGGTGAACGATCGACCGCAGCGGCTTGCCGAGCCCCCAGGCTCCGCGTCCGGTGTACGGCAGCGGGTACCACTCGCCGTCGTTGGTGACGGGCTCCTCGCGCGCCAGG
>DATAFT010000396.1:0-2600 GCA_036257295.1 Thermoanaerobaculia bacterium | reverse complement strand
GATCTCGACGTGGGCGCGGCTGTCGCGGCCGCGGATCAGCACCAGCGTGAGCACGAGGCCGAGGGCCGCGATCGCGGCGCCGCCGAGGAACGCGGACTGGAATCCCTCGGTGAGCGCGTTCGTCAACGCCGAGGGATCGCCCCCGGAGCTCGCGACCAGGTCATCGGTCCGCGAATTGGCGATCGTCGCGAGCACCGCGAGCCCGAGCGCTCCTCCGATCTGCTGCGAGGTGTTGATCAGCCCGCTCGCGAGCCCTGACTCCTGATCGCGGATGCCGGACACCGCGGCGATCGTCGTGGTCACGAAGGCGAAGCCGAGCCCGGTAGCCGCGACAAGCGATGGGCCGAGGATGTCGGTGACGAAGCCGCCGCCCACGGAGACCTGCGAGAACCAAACGAGCGCCACAGCGATGAAAGCCATTCCGGCCGTCAGCACGGGCTTGAAGCCGATGCGGGTGACGAGCTGGGACGCAATCCCCGACGCGACGATGATCATCAACGCGAGCGGGAGGTAGGAGAGTCCCGCCTTGATCGCGCTGTAGCCGAGAACCTGCTGCATGTAGAGGGTGATGAAGAAGAACATCGAGAACAACGACGCGCCGACGAGGAGCCCGACGATGTTGGCGCCGGTCAGGGTCCGGAGGCGGAAGATCCGGAACGGCACCAGCGGCGCCTGCGAGCGGAGCTCGATCGCGACGAACGCCGCGAGAAGCGCCGCCGACAGCGCAAGGAGTCCCAGCGTCTGGGTCGATCCCCAGCCGGCTTCAGTCGCGTCGACGAGCGCATATACGAGCACCGAGAGCCCGGCGGTCACGCTCACCGCCCCGGCGGCGTCGAAATGGCGAGCCTCCGACTCGGAGCGGCTCTCCGCGACCAGCGGCGGGGTGAGCGCGGCGACGACCAGCGCGACCGGCACGTTGATCCACAGCACCCACTCCCACCCGAGGCCGTCGGTGAGGATGCCGCCGAACAGCACACCCGCGGCACCACCCAATCCTGCGACCGCTCCCCACGCCCCGAGCGCCCTGTTGCGCTCGGCGCCGTCGCTGAAGGTCGTGGTGATGATCGAAAGCGCCGACGGCGAGATGATCGCCGCGCCGAGGCCCTGGGCGGCGCGGGCGGCGATCAGCTGACCTTCGTTCGAGGAGAACCCGGCCGCGAGCGACGCGGCGGCGACGAGCAGGAGGCCGGCGATGAACACGCGCCGGCGCCCGAGCAGATCGGCCATGCGCCCACCGAGAAGTAGGAACCCACCGAACGTGAGCACGTAAGCGTTCACCACCCACGCGAGGTTCTCCTGCGAGAACCCGAGCCCCTTGCCGATCGACGGCAGCGCCACGTTCACGATCGCGGCGTCGATGACGACGATGAACTGCGCGAAGCAGAGGAGGATCAGAGCGAACCAGCGGCGTTCTCTGTACTCGTGGGCTTCGGTCATCGTCGCGCTCCTCTACTTGCTGTCGTCGGTGGCGTCTGCGATACTCCGTAGCGGAAGCTGAGTTCCGGTTCCGGTTTCAGGCACTATACGGAATGCCCATTCCGGTTGCAACCTAAACCCGGCTCATGACCCAAGGACGAATGGCAAGAGAAGAAATGGACACATCGACCACCGCGACTATCGACGGTGAGCGGACGGCCAACGGAAAGCCCGCGCTGCGCGCCGACGCTCGGCGCAACCGGGAGGCCGTACTTGCGGCGGCGCGCGAGCGGTTCGGCGAGTGCGGGCTCGACTGCCAGATGGACGACATCGCCCGCACGGCGGGGGTCGGTGTCGGCACCGTGTACCGCCACTTTCCGACCAAGGAAGACCTCATCGCGGCCCTTGTCGCCGATCGCTTCGAGCGCCTCGCGGAGCGCGCCGAGCAGGCGCTCCTCGAGCGGGACCCGTGGCAGGCGTTCTGCGAACTCATCCGGCACTCCGCGGCGGTCACGATCCGGGACCGCGCGCTGTCGGAGTTCATCAGCTGGCATCCCGAGCTCGGTCAACACGAAGCCGTCAGAAGTGGCCTCGCCGACCTGACGGCGCAGCTGATGGCCAACGCGCAGCGGGTGGGCGGGATGCGAGAGGACGCGGTGGTCGAGGACGTGCCCACCCTGATCTGCGCGCTCGGCGCGGTCACCGCGGGGGCCTCCGGCAAGATGCCGGAGCTGAACTGGGAGCGCTACGTCGAGATCATGCTCGACGGTCTGCGCGCGCCCGGCGTCAACAAGCTCCCGCCGCCACGCGCGCACATTCCGCGCTAGCCCTCCGCGGTCGCGCTCAGGCCGTGGGAGCCGCCGGCGGAGGAGGCTCGGTTGGCAGCGCCGGCTCGGCGGCGGCGCGGCCACCGCCGAGGTCGAAGTACATCACGGTGACCGCGATCGCGAATATCGGAGCCGTGATCACGCTGGAGATGATCGATGCGACCACGGTGGCACCGTCGCTGATCGGCGTGGCGATGGCACCGAGGACGAACCCGATCGCGATCACGATCACCAGGACGACCAGAAGCGCAAGGAACACCGACCAGGCATCGCCGCGAACCAGGCGCCAGCTGCGACCGAAGGCCTCGATCGGCCCAGCGCCCTCGGCCACGATCGCGGGAGCCCCGACCGACCAGA
>DATAFT010000385.1:0-3416 GCA_036257295.1 Thermoanaerobaculia bacterium | reverse complement strand
ATGGTCTTGGGCTTGCCGGTCATGCAGGCGCCCGCGGTGCGCTCGAGCAGATGATCGCCGCGCTCGAGCAGCCGGCGGATGTCGCCGTCGGTGATGACACCGGCGAGTCGATCGGTGCCCTCGGTCACCGCGGTGATGCCGAGGCCCTTGCGCGACATCTCGGCGATCGCCTCGCGCATCGAGGTCTCGACCGCGACTCGCGGCACCTCCTCGCCCGAGCGCATCGAGTCGCGCACGCGACGAAGGCGCCAACCCAGCGAGCCGCCGGGGTGCAGCCGCGCGAAGTCGTCCGGGGTGAAGCCGCGCGCTTCGAGCAGAGCCATCGCCAGGGCGTCACCGAGCGCGAGCAGCGCCGTGGTCGACGCCGTCGGCGCGAGATTGAGTGGGCATGCCTCCTCGGCGATGGCCATCGGCAGGTGGATGTCGGCCAGCAGCGCAAGCGGGGATTGCGGATCGCCGGTCGCCACCACCAGCGGAATCGACAACCGCTTGAGGAGCTCCGCCAATCGCAGCAGCTCCTGGGTGCGACCGGTGAACGATCCCGCGATCACGACGTCGCCCGCGACCACCGCTCCGAGATCGCCGTGGATCGCCTCGGCCGGATGGAGGAAGAGCGACGGCGTCCCGGTCGACGACAGCGTGGCAGCGACCTTGCGCATGACCAGGCCGCTCTTGCCCATGCCGGTGCACACCACTCGACCACGGCACCCGCCGATGAGCGTCACCGCGCGATCGAAGCTCTCGTCGATCTGAGACAGCAGGCCGCGAATCGCGGCGGCCTCGATCTCGAGCACCCGCGCCGCGACGTCGCGCGGCCGTCGCGCCCGTTTCGGCGCGGTGCCGGGGTCGGTCATCGATGCGCCTCGATCGCCGCCGCCTCGCCACGAAAGACGCGGCGCAGCGCGACCAGTGATCGCAGTAGCGTCTCGGCGCGCTCCGGAGCGAGCTGGACGGCGCTGTCCGACAGCGCGTGCTCGGGATCGGGATGCACCTCGAGAAACACGCCGTCGGCCCCCGCGGCGACCGCGGCGCGCGCCAGCGGCTCGGCGAACTCGCGCTGCCCGCCACTCTCGCGCTCGCCGGCGCCGGGAAGCTGCAGCGAGTGGGTGACGTCGAAGAACACCGGGATGCCGTCGCGCTGCATCCAAGCGAACGACCGCATGTCGACCACCAGGTTGCGATAGCCGAACGACGTCCCGCGCTCGATCACCAGCACGCGATCGTTGCCGGTCGAGCGCACCTTCTCCACCACGCGCAGCATGTCGTCGGGCGCCATGAACTGACCCTTCTTGACCACTACCGCGCGCCCGGTGCGGCCGGCGGCAACCAGCAAGTCGGTCTGGCGGCACAGCAGCGCCGGGATCTGGAGCGCCGCGCACACTTCGGCAGCCGGCTCGCACTGCGCCGGCTCGTGAACGTCGGTGAGGACCGGCAGGCCGGTCGCGGCCCGCACCGCGCCGAGGACGCGCAGGCCCTCGGCGAGCCCGGGGCCGCGGAAGCTCTCGATCGCGCTGCGGTTCGCCTTGTCGAACGAGGACTTGTAGATCAGCGCGACTTCGGCCCGGCGAGCGACGCCGGCGAGGAGGCGGGCCGCTTCGAGCGCGCGCTCCTCCGACTCGATCACGCAGGGGCCGGCGAGGACCGGCAGGATGTCCGCCCCAACCGGCACGCCGGGTGCGAGCTCGAAGCGCGAGGCCGGATTCGAGGCCGGGGGGACCATCTAGCTCGGCTCTTTGTTCTCGAGCGGGTCCGCCCGCCGTTCCCGCGCGGCGTCACCGACCGCCGGCGCGTGCGCCGGCATCGACTGCTCGCGCATCCGCTCGTCCTCGGTCTCCTTCTGCAGGTGGGCCTCGAGCGTGGCGCGGATGTAGGAGACGAAGAGCGGGTGCGGATCGAAGGGCTTCGACTTGTACTCGGGATGGAACTGGCAGCCGAGGAACCAGGGATGGTTGGCGAGCTCGACCATCTCCACGAACTTGCCGTCCGGGCTGATGCCGGACACCACGAGGTCGTGCTCCACCAACGTCTCCATGTACTTCTGGTTGATCTCGTAGCGGTGGCGGTGCCGCTCGCTGATCTGCGTCGCGCCGTAGATGCGGTGCGCCAGGGTGCCCTCGCGCAGATTGCAAGGGTACGCCCCGAGTCGCATGGTGCCGCCCATCTCCTCGACGCCGAGCAGGTCGCGCAGCTTGTAGACCACCGCCTCCTTGGTCTCGGGGTCGAACTCCGACGAGGTGGCGCCCTCGATGCCGCAGACGTTGCGCGCGTACTCCACCACCATGCACTGCATGCCGAGACAGATGCCGAAGAACGGCACCTTGTGCTCGCGCGCATACTGGATCGCGCGCACCTTGCCCGTAGTGCCGCGCGGGCCGAAGCCGATCGGCACCAGGATGCCGTCGACCTCGAGCAGCTCGCGGGGCCAGCCACCCGACTCCAGCTCCTCGGCGTTGATGTAGACGCGCTCGACGGCGACGTCGTTGGCGATACCGCCGTGAACCAGCGCTTCGTTCAAGCTCTTGTAGGCGTCGGGCAGCTCCACGTACTTGCCGACGATGCCGATGCGCACGGTCGCGGTCGGGTTCTTGATCCGCGACACCAGCCGCTCCCAGCGCGAGAGGTCGCGCTTCAAGTGCGGCAGGTTCAAGAGATCGAGGAGAATCTGGTCGAGCCCCTCGCGGCAGAACATGAGCGGGACCTCGTAGACCGTTCCCACGTCGCGCGCCGCGATCACGTGGTCGGGCTCGAGGTTGGTGAAGAGCGCGATCTTCTTCTTGAGGTCGTTCGAGAGCGGGCGATCGACGCGGCACAGCAGCACGTCGGGCGAGATGCCGATCGCGCGCAGCTCGCGCACCGAGTGCTGCGTCGGTTTGGTCTTGAGCTCGTCGGCGGCGGCGATGTAGGGAACCAACGTGAGGTGGAGGTTGGCGGCGTTGTTGCGCCCGAGCTCGAGGCGGAGCTGACGGATGGCCTCCAGGAACGGCAGCGACTCGATGTCGCCCACCGTACCGCCGATCTCGACGATGACGATGTCGACGCCGTCGGCGAGGCGCGTCATCGCCTTCTTGATCTCGTCGGTGACGTGCGGGATGACCTGGACCGTCGAGCCCAGGTAGTCGCCGCGCCGCTCCTTGTTGATGACCGCCTCGTAGATCTTGCCGGTGGTGTAGTTGTGGTGGCGCGAGGTCAGGGTGTGGGTGAAGCGCTCGTAGTGTCCGAGATCGAGATCGGTCTCGGCGCCGTCGTCGGTGACGAAGACTTCGCCGTGCTGATAGGGCGACATCGTCCCCGGATCGACGTTGACGTAAGGGTCGAGCTTCATCAGGGTGACGTTGAAGCCGCGAGCCTCGAGGATCGCTCCCACCGAGGCCGCCGCCACACCCTTCCCCAGGGACGACACCACGCCGCCGGTGACG
>DATAFT010000372.1:0-3005 GCA_036257295.1 Thermoanaerobaculia bacterium | reverse complement strand
TAGCGAACACCGACTCCTGCAGCGAAGCGTGCTGCGTCAGGGCGTGGATGTCGCGCAGACGGCGCTGGAGCGGTGAGTCGCTGTAGAGAGCCGCGCCACCGCCGGCGGTGTAGCAGGCGTCGACGACGCGGGTCGCCGTCTCGGCCACCCAGGCCGTAGTCTGCAGGACCTTGTTGCGCATCGACGGCTCGACGCCGCTCGCACGCGCCTGCGACCACAGCTCGCCGGCGCGCGCGAGCAACAGCGCCCGCGCGGCGTCGAGATCCGCTTCGGCGTGGCCCAGGCGGTACTGGAAGAGCGGCGAGTCGGCCAACGCGTTCTTGGCGTAGAGACGCTGCTTGTTGGTCTGCCCGAGCGCGATCAGGTCGCGCAGCGCTCCCTCGGCGATGCCGAGCGCCACCGCGCCGATGTGCGTCGAGAACTGGAGTAGCGGGGCTCCGAACAACGGCAAGCGCGCGAACGGGTCGCCGAGGAAGAGATCGAACGTCCACTCCTCGGCGACCACCACGTCGCGGATCTCGATGTCGTGACTGCCGGTGCCCCGTAGGCCCGCGGTGCGCCAGGTGTCGTGGATGGTCCACGCCGACGCGGGCAGAACGGCGCAGCGCAGCATCGGCGCGCCCGGCGCCGGGCCCGGCGCAGGTTGGCCGCCGGTGGTGACGACGCAGTTGCCGAACAGCCACCGCGCGTGCTGGCATCCGCTGGCGAAGCTCCAGCGTCCGCTGACGCGGAAGCCCCTCTTGCCGTCGTCGATCGCTTCGGCGACACCGCGCGGCGCGAACGCGCCGCCGACGATGACGTCGGGGCCCGACGCATAGATCGCCTCGAAGGTCGCTGCCGGGAGCAGCGCGAAGAGCTGCGGCGTCTCGCAGCCGATCATCGAAGTCCAACCCACCGAGCCGTCGGCAGCCGAGAGCTCGGCAAGGATCTCGACGCTCTTCGGAAAGTCGATCTCGAGACCGCCCCAGCGTCGCGGCAGCAGCATGCGGAAGAAGCCGATCGATGCGAGCTGCTCGACCAGGTCCGGCGGCAGGCGCCGCGCTTCTTCGATCTCGGGCGACCGACGAGCGATCGCCGGCGCCGACTCGCGCACCGTTGCGAGCAGGCGATCGCCGGCTCCGGCGGTGTCGGCCGGCGTGGTCGCGCCGATCGTCATGCGGTCGATCCCGAGCGTCGCCAGAGCGCGTACACGGGCAGTCCGCTCAGGACGATGAGGAAGCCCGGTAGCGAGGTTTCGGTGCGGTACAAGAACAGCACGACGGCAATGGTGGAGGCCCCGAGAATATATAGCGCTGGAAGGAATGGATAGCCGGGCGCGCGGTACGGCCGATCGTCGTGGCGTCGAGTCCGCCTCAGCACGAACAGCGAGGCGATGGTCAGCACGTAGAACACCAGCACGGCGAACACCACGTACTCGAGGAGGTTGTTGTAGAGGTTGCCATAGAGCGGTGCGCCGGTGGCCGGATCACGAGCGATGGCGCCGCTCGCATCGTGCATGCGGATGCGCGGCAACACCAGCAGCGAGGCCCACAGGCCTTGCAGCGCGAGCGCTCTCGCCGGCACTCCGCGCGCGCTCAGGCGCCCGGTCGAACGGAAGAAGAGACCGTCGCGCGCCATGGCGTAACAAACGCGCGCTCCGGCCAGCACCAAGCCGTTGTTGCAGCCGAACGTCGAGACGATGATCGCGACCGCCATGATCGCGGCGCCGGGCGCGCCGAAGACGACCTCGAGCGTAGCCGTCGCGACCCGATCGTCGAGCGCGTGCTGGATGCGCTCGATCGGCAGCACGCACAGGTAGGCGACGTTGGCGAGCAGGTACAGCGTCATCACCAGAAGCGTGCCGTACACCAGCGAAAGCGGCACGTTGCGGCGTGGGTTCTTGACCTCGGCGGCGGTGAAGGTGACGTTGTTCCAGGCGTCGGCCGCGAAGATCGAACCGGCATGGGCCACGCAGACGGCGACGAAGAGACCGAGCGCACCGGTTGCGGCGCTGGTCGCTGGTAACGGAAAGAGGTCCGGGGTGATGGTGACGACGTCGCGCGGGGTCCAGGCGTCGCTGAAGTTCGCCGCGATCGCAGAGGCCGAGCGCCCGATCAGGATCCCGATCGCTGCCAGCGCGAGCAAGGTGAGGCTCTTTGCCCAGGTGAACGCGTTCTGCACCAGCTTGCCCAGCCGCAAGCCGCGCGTGTTGAGGAGAGTGAGCCCGAGGATGAGCGCGATTGCGGTCGCCTGCTGCACCGAGAGGCTCACCGCGTAGCGCTCGGTGAGATCGATCGGCTCGACGATCCACCATTGCGCCGAGATCCCGGGCACCAGCACGCCGAGATAGCGAGCGAACCCGATCGCCACCGCGGCGATGGTTCCGGTCTGAATCACCAGGAATTGCGTCCAGCCGAAGAGGAAGCCCACCGGCGGTGAGTACGCCTCGCGAAGGTAGACGTACTGGCCGCCCGCGTGCGGCATCATGGCCGCGAGCTCGCCGTAGCAGAGCGCGGCAGTCACGGTGAGCGCGGCGGTGATCAGCCAGACGGCAAGCAGCCAACCGGCCGAACCGACCTGGCGCGCGATCTCGGCCGAGACGAGGAAGATGCCCGACCCGATCATCGAGCCCGCGACCAGCGTGGTCGAGTCGAGCAGACCGAGCTCGCGAACCAGCTCCGGTGAAGGCTCTGTGCGCTCGAAAGTCGCCATCTTCAACAAGAAGGCCGCGCGAGTCTACTGCGGCCGGTCGCTGTTTCTCCCGATTGCGACCGGGCGACCCACCGTGTTATCTACGAGCGACCTCACTTGTTGCAGCCGCCCTGCGCCGGCGTTTCTGAGGGGGCAGTGCTAGCCCCGGGCGTCTCGAGGAGACGAGCATGCGCAGGCCCATCGAAGTCATCGGCGGTCGTCGTTGCTACGCACTTGGTGTCGCCGCTGCACTCGCGGCGACGCCGGGCATGGCCGTCGCTGCGGCGCCGGTTGGGCTCGAATTCCAGGTCAACAGCTACACCGGCTTTCACCAG
>DATAFT010000299.1:0-2850 GCA_036257295.1 Thermoanaerobaculia bacterium | reverse complement strand
CCGCCAGCATCTCGTAGAGGATGACGCCGAACGACCAGATGTCGGCGCGCCGGTCGGCGGTGAGCGCGCGCGCCTGCTCGGGGCTCATGTAGCTGGCGGTGCCCAGGATCATGCCGGCCTGCGTCGCCGCCACCGAAAGCGTGGGCGAGCGGGTGAGGTCCACGCTGCTCGCGCTGCCGAGCTCGCCCTGAAGCGCCTTGGCCAGCCCGAAGTCGAGGATCTTGAGGCGTCCGCCTCCGCTTTCGTCCGGAGCGCCCAGCTTGAGATTGGCGGGTTTGAGATCGCGATGGATGATGCCCTTGTCGTGCGCCGCCTCGAGCGCCTCCGCGATCGCGAGCGCGATGCGCAGCGCTTCCTCGAGCGGGATCTTCCCGCGCGCGATCCGCGTCGCGAGCTCTTCGCCGTGAGCGAGCTCCATCACCAGCGCGCGCTGCCCGGCGTTTTCCTCCAGCCCGTAGATCGACGCGATATTGGGGTGGTTGAGCGAGGCGAGCACCTGCGCCTCGCGCTCGAAGCGCCCCATGATCTGCGGGTCCTTGGCCATCGCCTCGGGGATGAACTTGAGCGCGACGTCGCGATGCAGGCGGCTGTCGGTGGCGCGGTAAACCACGCCCATACCGCCCTCACCCAGCTTCTCGACGATGGTGTAGGTGCCGACGCGCTGACCGATCATGAACCGCTCCCCCCTACTTCGACCCGCGTACGTCGAGCGACTGGAGCTGGCCGAACCAACCCGTGAGCAGAGTCAGATGCTGATGGCCGCCTTTCGCACCCGCTTCGAGATCCGGGAACATCGCGAAGCGCTTGCCGTCGGGCGTGACGTCATAGTCGGCGAAGCTCAAGCCTCCGGCGCCGACGCCGTTGAGACCTCCCTTCCACGCGCCCTTGAATAGCTGCTGCGGCTTGCCGGCGCGGAAGGTCGTGCCGTCGATCTCTACCGGCGCGGCCACGATGCCTTCGTTATTGCGCCAGAACAGCTCGCGCCCGTCGGCGCGCCAGCGCGGCGCCGTCCCGGGTGCATCCGAGACCTGCCACTTGGCCTCACCGCTCGGGAACGTACGGACGTAGATCTGGTTGGACCCGGACTCGTTCGAGGAGTACGCCAGGAAGTGGCCGTCCGGCGAGATGGCTCCGGACCCCTCGCCGAACTGCGTGCTCACGAACGGTTTGGTCTCTCCGCTCTCGAGGTCGAGGTAGAGGAGGTCGTACTGCTGCTCGCTCTGCATGACGGCGACATAACGGCCGTCGCGCGACCACGATGTCGCCCATTGCGCGACCTTGGTCTGCGTGAGGCGCTCGAGCTCACCGGAGCCATCGGCGCGCTTGCGATAGAGGGAGTCGGGCCCTTCACGATCGGAGCTGAAGAGTAGGTACTTCCCGTCGGCCGACCAGATCTGCTCGCTCTCGACGCCCTCGTCGAAGGTGAGCCGAGTGGAGACGCCGCGGCCGAGATCGTAGACCCACACGTCCCAGTTCTCGTCGCGCAGCACGGTGAGGGATAGGCGCGAGCCATCAGGCGAGATCCGCGGGTTGACGTAGACCCCGGGCTCCTCCAGCAGCGGGCTCGATTGGCCGTTCCGATCGACCCAGGCCACGGGGTAAACGACGGCGAGCGCACCCTGCGCGCCGTAGACCAGACGACCAGTGTTCGAGAAGTCGTACTGCGCTGCACCTTCGGCGGTGCTGGTCGCGAGCTTCTGGAGCACCGGCGCCGCCGAGCCGCTGGTCTCGAGCTTGTCGGGGTCGAAGCGGATCGCGAACAGCGTCGTGCGGTTCACGAACACGAGGTGTCCGGTGGGCACGTATCGGCCATAGGTCCCACCTCGATACACCACCTTGCGCTCTCCGCTTTCAACGTCGACGACCTCGAGTGCGGCGCCGTCGAAGTTCGACAGGCTGTTGTTCGATGTGAAGAGGACGTGCTTGCCGTCGGGGAGGCCCTGAGGCCACCGGTGCGTCACCTCGCCCTTCGTCTGATCGAGCGTGGTGAGTGGCTGCGGCTCACCGCCTAACGCGGGGACGCTGGACAGGCCACTGGCGGGATTCGGCGCGAAAACGATGGTGTCGTCGGGAAGCCAGGTCGCGCCGCGGCTGCGCGACACCTTGCAGACGGCGAGCGGCGCGCCGCCCGAAACCGGCACGCGGTACAACTCGGCGGGAACGGCGTAGCCGACCCACGAGCCGTCGGGCGAGAGGAATGGATGATAAGGCCCGGTCGTCTCGTCCTGATTCGACGCGAGCGCGATCGACACGAGCTGGTCGAGGGAACGAACGAAGAGACTGCGCTTCGAGCCTTGGCTCTCGACGTAGGTAAGGGTGTTGCCGTCGCGCGAGATCGCGAAGCTCGCGCCGAGCTGGTAATAGAGATCGTCGGTGCCGACCGCGATGTCGACCGCGAGCGGGCGCTCGACCTGGGCTTCCGGCGGCGAACGCAGGCTGCTCGCCACCGCCCACGCCAAGGCGCCCGCGAGCATCGAGGCAACGATCAGGAGCCACCGTCTTGCGCCGGCACGCGCGCGCCCAGTCGCTACGGGCGGCGCTGGCGCGTCTGCAGAGGGCGGTCGCGCGAGGCTCGCAAGCGCCTCCTCCAGCACTAGCCGCGCATCGCCGATCGCCTGCAGCCGCTGCCGCGGGCTCTTCACCAAGCAGCGCTCGATCAGCTCGCGGACCTTGAGCGGCACCGTCGGCGGCAACGCCGACAGATCGGGTTCCCGCTCGATCACCTTCGCCACCGTGTCCGCCACGGTGTCACCTAGGAAAGCGCGCCGGCCCGCCAGCATCTCGTAGAGGATCACCCCGAACGACCAAATGTCGGCGCGACGGTCGGCGGCGAGCGCGCGCGCCTGCTCC
>DATAFT010000275.1:0-2979 GCA_036257295.1 Thermoanaerobaculia bacterium | reverse complement strand
CGGCAGTACCGTGCCGGTGCTTCACACCGTCGAGATCCTCGATCGCGCCTATCGGGACGGTGCCTGGAGTCCATGAGGCCACCGCGCCTGCGATGGGCGCCGACGATGTTGGCCTTGGTCGCGCTCGAGTTAGCTCGCGCCCGATCGCGACGATCTACGCGAGGGCCTGGCGCGAGCGCTCGAGTCGGCGCGGCGCTTCGCCGAGGCCGCAGAGAAGCGGCGAGCGCTGGTCGAGCTCCGCCCGCGGGTGGTGATGGATCGTCTGCTGGAGGCGACGGCCTGGGTGCAGGCCGGCCGGTCCGACGTGGCGCGCGAGCGCCTCGAAGAAGGCGTCGAGCGACTGCCCGACGAGCGACACCTTTCCAACTCGTTGGCGCGGTTGCTCGCCACCGCGTCCGAGCCGGCGGTGCGCGACGGCGCGCGCGCGCTCGAGATCGCGCGCCGTCTCTACACGGTCGATCCCAGCCCGGACGTGACCGAGACGTTGGCGATGGCGTTGGCCGAGTCGGGCGACTACGAGCAGGCGATCTCGGTGCAGCGCGGGCTCATCGCGCAGGTCAAGAACGCCGGCCAGACCGGGCATCTGCCCAGGCTCGAAGCGAATCTGCAGCGGTACGAACGGAACCAGCCGGTGCGGATGTAGCTAGCAGCCCGTGGCGCGAGTCAGTGTCGCCCGGGGCTGCTAGCAATCATTCTGGGCGATCCCGATCCGGAGGACCGGATCGGTCGCCTACGTACCCGGCTCGCGGTGCAGCGCCTTCACCACCGTCTCTTTGTCGATCACGAGCCGGCGCCCGTCGCCCTGTGTAGTGACCTCGGGCCGCGAGAACGGATCGAACTCGAACGGCTTGATGATGCGGCTGTAGACCGTCTTGAGCGCGCGCGCTCCGATGCGGTTGCTCTTGGCGGCTTCGCGCGCGATGCGATGCGCGGCGTCCTCGGTGATCTCCAGATCGATGCCGTAGCGGCGAAAGAAGTTCTTCGAACGCTGGAACACGCTGTCGCGCGTCTCCAGGAAGATCCGGCGCAGCACCTCCGGAGTCAGATCCTCGAGGATGATCGCGTTGTCGAAGCGCGACAGGAACTGTGGCTGCATCCCGTAGTCGAAGAGGTCCTCGATCTTGAAGTGATCCACCAGCGTGAAGTGCTCGCGGATCTGGACCCTGCCGTCCTCGTAGGTGGTGGTGGTGGGGAGCTTGACGCCGCTCTTGGGCGAGATGACGCGGCGAAAGACCTGGTCGTAGAGCGTCTCGAAGGCGCCGGCGCACAGGAACAGCATGCGCCCCGAGTCGATCTCGACCGGCGTGGGTGCGCCGCCGCGCGGGTCGCGGACCGAGTACAGGATGGTCTCGCCCTCGATCAGGGTGAGCAGAGCCTGTTGGATGTTGATGCCGGTGACGAACGGTCGGCCGCCGACGACGGAGCTCACCTTGTCGACTTCGTCGATGCAGACGGTGGCGTGCTGCATCAGCCGCCCGATCTCCTGTGGCCGCGCGTTCTCGCCGAGGAGCTGGCGGGCGCGCTCCTCCAGCCGATGCAGGAGCGGCGTGGTGTCGACCACGCCTTCGTCGTTGGCCAGGATGTTGGCGTTGAGGATGATGACGACGCGGTACGACTCGAACGCCTGAGTCGAGGCGTAGAGACGCTCCATGGCGCGCATGGTGGTGGTCTTGCCGGTGCCCGAGCTGCCGATCATGAGCAGGTTGCCGAAGGGCTCACCCTGGATGTGCTTGAAGATGGCGACCGACACGTAGCGCAGCGTGCTCTCCTGCCCGATCACGTCGGTCGAGAGCTCGCTGAAGATCTCGGCCGGGCTCATCGCGGCCGACCCGCGGCTGAGCGGCTCGAAGGGGGGTGGAGAGGCCTTGGAGAGGGGCTCGCTCATGATCCTCGACGCCAGTTTACGGCAGTGGCCCGGGCGGCCCGGACGACCATCGATGGGGCTTACGATCCGCGCCCCGCCGCCGTCCAAGCGAGCCCCCTGGCGCCAGCTTTGAAGCGGGTTTACGCGGCCAAGCTCGCGTAAGATGGCGCCCGTCGATGCGCCGCGCTCCAGCTCTCGCCGCGACCATCCTCCTGCTGGCGCCGGCCGGCGCGGCCCCCGTAGGCCCACCGCGCGACTTCCGATTGGGGCAGGCGGTCCAGGGACGGCAGCCGACCCAGGTGCTCGCCTACCTCGACGTCCGCGACGGCGACGCCAAGCCGGTCGACGGCGTGGACCCTGGGTCGGTATCCGCTACGCTGGGCGATCAGAGCCTCCAGGTCGACCGTGTGGTTCCGTTCAGCGACGCCGGTGAAGGAGTCGGGTTCATCTTCTGCGTCGATATCTCGCGGTCGTTGTCGGCGGCCGACTTCGCCGCGGTCCGCAACGCGCTGGGACGCTGGATCGACGAGATGCGCCCGCTCGATCGCGCCTCCGTGCTGGCGTTCGGCGAGGCGAGCCGGCTCGTGCTCGACTTCAGCGCCGACAAGGCCGCGTTGCGCGCGGCGCTCGAGGCGCTGGGCCCCACCGACATGAAGACGGTGCTCTACCGTGGCTTGCTCGACGCGCTCGAGCTGTCGTCGCGGCGAGATCCCGAGCTGCCCGCGCGACGGGTCGTGGTGGTGCTCTCCGACGGCAAGGACGAGGGCAGCGCGCTGGCTGCCGACGACGTGCTGGTGGCGTTGCGCGAGCACGGGCTTCCGCTCTATGCGATCGGCTTCGGCGGCTCCCGCCGGCGCGAGTCGCTCGATCTCCTGCTGCGGTTCGCGACCAACTCGGGCGGCGACTTCGTCGCGGTCGGCGGCGGTGATTTCGACCGCGCCTACGGCGCCATGCGCGAAGCGATCGACCGGATCTGGGTGGCCGAGCTCACCTGTCCGGCCTGCGAGGCGGACGGGGCGGCACGCCGGCTGCAGGTGAACCTCCGCCTGTCGGATCGGGTGCTCTCGAAGGGGATCGATCTGCGCCTGCTGCCGCCGCTCGCCTCGGGGGTGCCG
>DATAFT010000245.1:0-12751 GCA_036257295.1 Thermoanaerobaculia bacterium | reverse complement strand
CCCGATCTCATCGTGGTGCGCCACGCGCACGCCGGCGTTCCCGACATGCTGGCTGCCGAGGTGAGCTGCGGCGTGATCAACGCCGGCGACGGCGCGCGCGAGCACCCGACGCAGGCGCTGCTCGACGCCTTCACCATTC
The DNA here is from genome assembly GCA_036257295.1 of Thermoanaerobaculia bacterium. Classification (GTDB taxonomy): domain Bacteria; phylum Acidobacteriota; class Thermoanaerobaculia; order Multivoradales; family Multivoraceae; genus DATAFT01. The sequence continues at coordinate 12,612 of DATAFT010000245.1, read as the reverse complement.
GGCGCGAGAAGGGGCGCATCCAGGGCCTCGACATCGCGATCATCGGCGACGTCGAGCACAGCCGGGTGGCGCGCTCGGACGTGTCGCTGCTCACCAAGATGGGAGCCAAGGTCACGCTGGCGGGACCGCGCAGCATGATGCCGGCCGACGCGGAGTCACTGGGCGCCGAGGTCGCTTACTCGATCGAGGAGGCGGTGCGCGACAAGGACGTGGTGATGATGCTGCGCATCCAACTCGAGCGTCAGAGCCGCACGGTGTTCCCGTCGGTCAAGGAGTACTTCGAGTTCTTCGCGCTGACGCGCGAGCGGCTGGCGAAGGCGAAGGACGACGTCATCATTCTGCACCCGGGGCCGATGAATCGGGGCGTCGAGATCGCTTCCGATGTGGCTGATGGGCCGTACTCGGTGATCCTGGATCAGGTGGCCAACGGGGTCGCTGTAAGGATGGCGGTGTTGTACTTGTTGGATGGGGCTCGGGAGCGCGGGGAGCGGGTGTGAGGAAAGTCCTACTGCAAGGCGGGAGGGCCGTCGACCCTAGCCAGAGATTGGATGGCGTGCGCGACGTCCTCTTGGGGGACGGGCTGATCGCTGAAATTGCGGAGCACATCGAGGTAGGCGGCGACGTCGAGGTCGTCGATCTCGCTGGCAAGGTCGTCGCTCCGGGTTTCATCGACATCCACGTCCACCTACGGGAACCTGGACAGGAACACAAGGAGACGGTCGAGACGGGGACTCGCGCGGCGGCGGCGGGGGGGTTCACGGCGGTCGCCTGCATGGCGAACACGCATCCGGTCAACGACAACGTCGCGGTGACCGAGCACATCCTGTCGCAGGCACGACGGTACGGGTACGCGCGTGTGTATCCGGTGGCGGCGGTGTCGAAGGGACTCGAGGGCGAGGAGCTGGCCGAGATCGGACAGCTCCGCGGCGCGGGATGCGTCGCGATCTCGGACGACGGCCGGCCGGTCAGGAGCTCCGAGCTGATGCGCCGCGCGCTCTCGTACGCGCGCCACTTCGCGCTGCCGCTGGTGCAGCACGCGCAGGACATGGACCTCTCGGGCGAAGGCGCGATGCACGAGGGGACGTGGTCGACGCGGCTCGGCGTTCCCGCGATCCCGGGCGCCGCCGAGGACACGATGGTGGCGCGCGACCTGTTGCTGGTCGAGATGACCGGCGGCCGGTATCACCTGCAGCACACCTCGACCGCGCGCAGTCTCGAGCTGATCCGCGACGGCAAGCGGCGCGGCCTCGACGTCACCTGCGAAGTGACGCCGCACCATCTCTTCCTCACCGACGAGGAAGTGGCCAGGACCGGGCTCTCGACCAACACCAAGATGAACCCGCCGCTGCGCTCGGAGCTCGATCGCGAGGCGCTGGTGGCCGGGCTGGTGGATGGATCGGTCGACGTCATCGCCACCGACCACGCGCCGCACCACGTCGACGAGAAGCGGGTGCCGTTCGCGGTGGCGCCGTTCGGGATCGTCGGCCTCGAGACCGCGGTGGGGCTCTGCCTCGACCGACTGGTGCGCCCGGGCCTGATCGGTCTCGCCCGCTTGGTCGATCTGCTGTCGTGCGGGCCGGCGCGCGTGATGGGAGTGCCGGGTGGGACCCTGGCGCCCGGCAGCCCCGCCGACGTCACGGTGCTCGACCTCGATGCCGACTGGAAGGTCGACCCGCTGCGGTTCCAGAGCAAGTCGCGCAACACGCCGTTCGGCGGGTGGTCTGGCAAGGGCGCCGCGGCGATGACGATCGTCGGCGGCAAGATCATTCGCCTGCCGCCTCCTCCGACGCGGTAGGGGCTCCCCTACACGCGGCCGGGCGCCCGCGTAGACTCAGCCGTGATGCACGAGGATCTTCTTGCCGTCGCCGTCGACGCCGCGCGCATCGGCGGCGAGATCCTGACCCGCCTCTACGGCTCGACCGACCTCGGCGCCGAGGAGAAGGCGAAGAACGACCTGGTCTCCCGTGCCGACCGTGAGAGCGAGACCGCGATCGTCGCGCACATCCTTGGCGCCTTCCCCGATCACTCGATCCTGGCCGAAGAGGGGGGCCACCAGCCGGGCGCGCGCGAGGGCTTCGAGTGGATCATCGATCCGCTCGACGGCACCGCGAATTTCCTACGGGGCGTTCCGATGTTCTGCGTCTCGATCGCCTGCGTCGAGCACGGGCGACCGATCGCCGCGGCGGTGCTCGATCCGCTGCGCGACGATCTCTTCACGGCGACGCGCGGCGGCGGGGCCTGGCGCGGCTCGACCCCGCTGCGCCTGCGCGATCGTCCGGGACTCGACGGCGCCTTCCTCGCCACCGGCTTTCCGTTCAGGGCGCATGGCGCCATCGACACCTACCTCACGCTCTTTCGCGAGATCTTCCTCGAGGCGCGCGGGATCCGCCGCTGCGGCGCCGCGGCCCTCGACCTCGCCTACACCGCCGCCGGTGTGTTCGACGGTTTCTTCGAGTTCCGCCTGGCGCCCTGGGACGTGGCGGCCGGATCGCTGCTGGTCGAGGAAGCCGGCGGCGTCATCACCGACCTCGACGGCGGCGACCGCTTCATCGCCGGCGGCAACATCCTCGCCGGACTTCCCGGCGTGCATCGGCGTCTACGCGAGATCGCCACGCGGCACGTCAGCGAAGCGCTGCTCGACCGCATGGTTCCGGCCCAGGGGGGTTGAGCGTGCGGGTCCGCCGCCGCGGCGATCGATCCGATTCCTCGAGCGTCGTTCGACGCGGCGAGGGCGTGCCGCCGCTCGACCCCGACCAGGGTGAGGAGACGCCGCGCTGGAGCCAGCAGGAGTTGGTCCCGATCGAGCCGCTGGTCGGTTGGCGCGAGGAGATCGTGAGCAACCCCGCACCGCGAGTCGAACCTCCGCCGCGGTTCGAGCCTCCGCAGCGAGTCGAGTCTCCGCCGCGAGTCGCGCCTGCGCCGCGGGTCGCGACTGCCCCGCGAGTCGCGCCTGCGCCGCGAGTCGCGCCTGCGCCGCGAGTCGCGCCTGCACCGCGGCCCGCTCCCGTCGCCGACGACCTGCGCCGCGCGGGCCACGTTCCACCGGCAGCCACCCCGATGCGCTCGTTCGCCTCTCGTGCCGGCTTCGTGTTGTGGCTCGCCTTCCTCGTCTTCGGGCTGGCGGTGACGCCGCGTGCGGTAGGCGATCTGGTGCAGCGCGACGGGCTGCCCGATGCGCGCGTGACTCGTGAGCGAATCGGACATCGGCTGGCTTCGTTGCGCGACCAGTTCGTGCTCCTCGCCCAGGACGTCGATGAGGAGACCCGACGCGTCGAGAAGGTCCGCATCGCCTACGGGCTCGCCTCGTCGCCGCAGCCGGTAGCGGAGAGCCAGGTCGATCCCAAGGCGTTTCCGAATAGCATCTTTCTGCCGCTGATCGAAGAGACCGCGACGCTCGCCACGCACGCGCGCATCGCGGTGGTGGAGCTCGAGGCCCGGGTGGCGGCGCTGCGCGCGTTCGAGAGCACCGACCCCGAGCGGGTGTCGTTCACGCCGGGGCTCTCGCCGCTCCACGGCGAGTTCGTGATGACCTCACCGTTCGGCTATCGCAAGAGCGCCTTCACCGAGGAGCAGGAGTACCACTCCGGCGTCGATCTCGCGGCGGCGGTGGGATCGCCCGTGATCGCGCCGGCCGATGGACGGGTGATCTTCGTCGGGCGGTTCCCGGTGGTCCGCGACTCCGCCTGGTGGCGACTCGGCAACGTGGTGGCGGTGCGACACGGCGACTCGCTCATCACCCTCTTCGGTCATCTCGGCAGGATTCTGGTGCGCGCCGGCCAGAACGTGGCGCGCGGCGACGTGCTCTCGGAGATCGGCGAGAGCGGCGTGATCGCCAACCCCCATCTCCACTACGCGGTGTGGCGGCGGGTCGCGGGTGGAAGCTACGAGCCGGTGGACCCCAGGCTCCTGATGCTCGATCGCCAGTGGGACGACGAGGAGGAGTTGCTGTCACAGGCGGACGCACACCCCGGCAGTTTCGAACCGCTGCCACGCCAGCTCTCGAGATAGTGGCCAGGCCGTGCCAGGACGCGGCTTCTCAGAAGCTCTCTTTCGTGCGCACCAGCCACTGCACGCTCCTTCGCTCGCTCGAGGAGCCGTCGAGCGGGAACGCCACGTCGAAGTGGATCATCGTCCCCTTCGCCGAACGGCTGGAGCCCAGCCGTAGCCCGACGCCGACGTCGCGCAGCACCTCGTCCGCTTCGCCGGGCACGAGGTCGGAGTACCAGGCGCGCCCGACGTCGACGAAGGCGGCGGCGCCGAGATGGAACAGCTCGAGCACCTCCACATTGCTGTAGAAGCGCTGCTCGATGGTCGCGAGCAGGCGGCGATCTCCGTCGCGGAAGCGCATCGGGTAGCCGCGAAGACCGTTGTCGCCGCCGAGGAGGAGCTGGTTCTCCGGATCGAGGTTGCGCGCCGCGTCGAACGCGAGGCTCGACACCAGCTGATGGCGGCCGAAGTTGGAAAAGAAGTGACGCACCTGCGCGGCGCCGAGGACGTTCGCCGCGCCGCCGTCGCCGTAGCGGCCGCTCGCGCCGGCGTCGAGCAGGACGATGTGGCGGCCGCGCGGTGTGGCGATGCCTCGGCTCCATTCGAACGCGCCCACAGCCTCGTTGTCATCGGCTCCCCACGACGGCGACGACCAGCCGGCGCGTACGTTCAACTGCGTGCCGAGGTTCCAGTCCTCGGTGCGCGCGAGACGATCCAGGTTGCGTCGCTCGACGAAGCCGTCCTCCACCCATTGCCAACCGATCCAGGGATAGGCGACGGTGCGGGGCGGCGGCGGCCCCGCGGGCGGCGGCGGCGCGGGATCGAGTCGTCGTCGCGGCACCGGCCGGTGGGGTAGCAGCGCGGGGCTCCAAGATTCGATCGGCGAAACGAGATCGTGGTCGTATTCGCGCGCGTCCCAGGTGAACCCGGCGAGGAAGCGATGGGCGCCCGAGCCGTTCCATCCGCGCGACAACCCGCCGCGCACCTCGACGAAGCTCTGGTCCATGACGAACCGCTCGACGACCTCGCCACGCGAGTAGAGCTTCACTTCGCCCTGGTGCGAGACCAGACGGCCGCCCGCGCTCCAGCGGGCGTCGAACGAGAAGAACGGCCGCGCCAGGTCGAGTGTGTTCCGATAGCCGTCGCTGCGCTCGGCGAGCATCAACGCGAGCTCCGCGCGCGTGCCGAGCAGCGCGGGGTCCTGGAAGCGAAAGCGCTGCTCGGTGCGGTCGGGATCGTCGGTGTACTGGAGGTCGAGCAGGCGTCCGGTGCCGAGGAAGTTGTCGTCTTCGAGCCCGAAGCGCACGGTGTTGGCCTGACCCGAGCGCGAGACGCCGGCGCCCACGCCGAGCGTCCACACGTCGCGCGTGACCACCACCACGTCGACCGCGCCGCCGCGCACGCGCACCGGCGCGATGCATGCGTCGTAGATGCCGCGGTGCTCGCGCAGGCGGCGCTCGCTCTCCGCGAGCGCGCGAGCGTCGTAGGGATCGCCGCTCGAAAACAGCAGCTCGCGCTCGATCACCCAGGGCCGGGTGCTGACGTGGAGCCGGTTGGCGAGGCGATGGGCGAAGTGGGTCTCGGTGTCGTTCGTGGTGTCGAAGACGTCGAGCACGCGGACGTCGACGTTGCCGATCGAAGCGCTCTTCGGGATGCGCGCCGGCGGCACCACCCCGCTTCCGAGCTGAGCGGCGACCTGGTCGCAGAATCCGCCGCGGTTCTCTTCGGCCGATAGCGACGGCGGCGCCACCGCGAGGCTGAGGACCGCCGAAAGTGAAGCTACGACCGCCGGGACTGCCCGCACCCGCGGCTATGCTACCGCAGCATAAGCGGGTTGGCGAACGGATGTTCGCGAGCACGGAGTCGCGAAGAACCGGGTTGGGACGGCGTAGGATAGCGGGACGGGGATGCACCTCGAAGGAGAGGACCGATGCGCATAGTGGCCGTCGCTGGAAGCCTTCTGCTCGCGTTCGCAGCCTGTCAACAACCCGCCGAGGAGCCAGCCGCCGAGGCCGGGCCCAAGGTCACCGTGATCGAAGCCGGAGACAACCTGCAGGAGCGGGCGCAGACCGCGCTGCTGACCGCCGCGCCGGGAGACGTCATCGAGTTCGGCGACGGCACCTTCGAGCTCACCGGCACGCTGTCGCTCGACGTCGACGACGTCACCATCCGCGGCCGCGGTGTCGACCAGACCATCCTCGACTTCGGCGCCCAGGAAGCGGGCACCGGCGGCGAGGGTCTGCAGGTGACCAGCAACGGGTTCACCATCGAAGCGCTCACCGTCCAGAACACCAAGGGCGACGGCATCAAGGTCGAGGGCGCGGACAAGGTCACCTTCCGCAACATCTTCGTGAACTGGGTGGGGCAGCCCCGGACCGAGAACGGCGCCTATGGCATCTACCCGGTGCAGTGCTCGAACGTGCTGGTCGAGGGCAGCCAGGTGCGCGGCTCCTCCGACGCCGGCATCTACGTCGGTCAGTCGAAGAACATCATCGTGCGCAACAACAAGGTGTGGGAGAACGTGGCCGGCATCGAGATCGAGAACTCGTTCGGCGCCGACGTCTACGACAACGAGGCGATCAACAACACCGGCGGCATCCTGGTGTTCTCGCTGCCCGAGATGCCGATCAAGAACGGGCGCGACGCCCGGGTCTTCCGCAACAAGATCCACGGCAACAACCACCCCAACTTCGGGCGTGAGGGCGCCATCATCGCGACGCTGCCGCCGGGCACCGGGCTGCAGATCATGGCCAACGAGAACGTCGAGGTGTTCCAGAACGACATCAAGGACAACGACAGCTACAACGTCGCGGTCCTTTCGTACCTGATCACCGGCCGCGAGTACAACGATCCCGAGTACGACCCCTACGCCGAAGGGATCTCGATCCACGACAACACGTTCGTGGGCGGCGGCCAGCATCCGACCGGACGCGCGGCCGAGCGAGCCGCACTGATCGGCGGCACCTACCCGGACATCGTCTACGACGGCTTCACCGATCCTGCCAAGATGGTCGACGGCAAGGTCAAGCCCGAGCTCGGGATCTACGTCGCCAACAACGGTGACGCCGACTTCATCAACCTCGACCTGGGCGCGATGGGTCGGGGCGACGAGCCCAAGCCTTCGAAGGACGTCATGGCGCATGCCGGCGCGCTGCCGGATCCGCCGGACGAGATCGTTCTGCAGGGTGCGGGTTAGGTCACCGATCTCCGCTTACGCAGCGTCAGCCGCGTTGTCGGTCGCGCTGGTCGCGACCGCCTGCGGCGGCGGCGCGCCCGGCCGCACCGAGCCGGCAGCGCCGAACCTCGAGTTCGCCAACCTCGCTGACGCGCCGCAGAAGCTCTCGGTCTACGGATTGTTCGAGGGCGAGCCGCGCGAGCAGCGTCCGGCCGCCGGAGTGGTGCCGTACGACCTGCGCACCGCGCTCTTCTCCGACTACGCATCGAAGTTGCGTTTCGTGAAGCTCCCGGCGGGGCAGAAGGCCCGCTACTCCGCGGACCGCGTCATCGACTTTCCGGTCGGCACCATCATCGCCAAGACCTTCGCCTATCCCGCCGACATGCGGGAGCCGGACGGGCGCCTCGACCTGCTCGAGACCCGCATCCTGCTGCACCAGAAGGCGGGATGGATCGGCTTGCCCTACGTCTGGAACGAGGAAGAGACCGAGGCGACGCTGCGGCTGGCCGGCACCATGCTCGCCGCCTCCTGGATCGATGCGACCGGTGAGCGCGTCGATCACGAGTACCTGGTGCCCAACGCCAACCAGTGCAAGGGCTGTCATCGCGTCGAGGACGACAAGTTCGAGCCGATCGGTCCCAAGGCGCGCTACCTCAACAAGGACTTCGCCTACGCGGAGGGCGCCGAGAACCAGCTCGCCCACTGGTCGCGAGTGGGAGCGCTCGACGGCGCACCACCGCCCGAGTCGGTGCCGCGCGTCCCGATGTGGGACGACCCGGCGAGCGGCAGCCTCGAGGACCGCGCGCGCACCTACCTCGAGATCAACTGCGCGCACTGCCACTCGACCGGCGGACCCGCGCGTACCACCGGCCTCGACTTGACCTGGGGAGCGCACGAGCCGGTGAAGCTCGGCGTCTACAAGTTCCCGGTCGCCGCCGGCCGCGGCTCCGGCGATCGCCTCTACGGGATAGTTCCGGGAAAGCCCGACCAGTCGATCCTGATGTACCGCATGACGTCGCTCGATCCGGGCGTGATGATGCCCGAGCTGGGCCGGCGCATGGTCCACACGGAAGGCGTCGAGCTGCTGCGCGAGTGGATCGCTGCGATGCCGGATCTGGCGCGCGACGGCAAGGGCCAGCGGGCGGATGCCGCGACGCCGGCCGCCGGCGGCTAGCTTTCCCGAAGCTACGGACTAGCGAGGCCCTGGAGATACGGCACGATCGCGGCGGCATCGCAGCGCATGCAGTCGACGTCGACGGCGCCGGTGGTGAGGGTGGTCCCGGTGAAGCCGAACAGGAAGCGCAGGGCCAACAGGCCGTCGGTAAGGGGGACCAGCTCGCCGTCGTCGTCGATATCGAGGACCAGGCCGAGCCCGGTGAGGTAGGGCACGATGGCCGCCGCGTCGCATCGGGTGCAGTCGGGGTCGACCGCGCCGCCGGTGAGCGTGGTGCCGGTGAATCCGAACAGGAAGCGGAGAACGAGCAGCCCGTCAGTGAGCGGTGCCGTGGTGCCGTCGCCGTCGACGTCGAGCGCGGTGGGGATGAAGCGCTGCGCGAACACACCGTCGGCGTTGCCATCCTGCGCGAAGCTGCGCCACGCGACGACGAAGCCACCGGCCGCGTCCATGCCCACGCTCGGGCTGCGCTGGCCGAAGGCGGTGTGGGAGTTGACCTGGAACTCGGCGCCGATCGGGCCCGACAGGCCGAGGCGCCGCGCGAAAACGCCGTCGTCGTCGCCGTCCTCGCCCGCGCTCTGCCACACCACGATGAAGTCGGCGCCGTTGCTCGCGATGTCGGCCTCGACCTGGGTACCGACCGTATAGGCATTGACCTGGAACTCGCCGGTCAGAGGCGTTCCCACCGCGTCGAACCGCCGGCCGAAGATGCCGGCCGGAGCGCCGTCGTGCGTGCTCTGCCAGACCACGACGAAGCCGTCGTCGGGGGCGGCGGCGAGTGCGGACAACGTCTGCGCGCCGGCGGTGTAGGCGTTGATCTGGAACTCGGCGCCCTGGGGCCCGCCCTGATCCACGCGCCGGCCGAAGACGCCGTAGGACTGGCCGTCCTGAAAGCTGCGCCAGACCACGATCAACTCGCTGGGCACGGTGATGATGATGCTCGGGCCCATCTGCTTGCTGGTGGTGTAGCTGTTGATCATGAATTCGGCAGCCTGTGGGATGCCCGAGGCATTGTGACGGCGCCCGAAGATCCCGAAGTCGTCGCCGTCCTGACCGTAGCTCTGCCACACCACGATGAATCCGCCGCCAGGTCCCATCGCGACGTCGGGAGACCCCTGGGCGTCGAGCGTGAAGGTATTGACCCGGAACTCGGCGCCCTGGCGCGCACCGACGGAATTGAACAGCTGGGCGAAGACTCCGCCGAGATGGCCGTCCTGACCGTCGCTCTGCCACACCACGACGAAGCGCTCGGCATCGTTGGCGGAGACGGCGGCGTAGCGTTGGTTGCCGGCGGTGTAGCTGTTGACCTGGAACTCGCTCGCGAGTCGGGTGCCCGCGCTGTCGTAGCGCTGGCCGAACACTCCGCTGTAGCTGTAGTTCGGCAGGTTGTCCTGCCCGTCACTGCTCCAGACGACGACGAACGAGCCGGTCGAGCTCTTCGCCACCTGCGGCTGGGTCTGATTGGCGACGGTGAACGTGTTGGCGCGGAATTCAGCGCCCACCGGCGTGGCGCCGAAGGCAGTAGCGCCGGTGCCGATCGCCGAGCACGAGAAGAAGGCGAGCGATGCAGTCAGTACGCGCTTCGACATCAACGACACACCTCGCCCCCTCGGACCGGCGCATGGTACGTCGCCATATCGACGGGCGTCAATGCGACGTTGATCGCCATCCTCGATTCGCACGGCGATTCGCACGCGGTTGACTGATCCGACCGAAGCCCCTAGAATCCTCGGCCTACGGTCGGTCTTCGGACCCACCGTTTCTTATCGAGAGTGGCTGAGGGACTGGCCCTGTGAAGCCACCGCAACCGCCCGGCATCCCGCCGGGAAATGGTGCGAACTCCTGCCCCGCGCACCGGCGCGAGGGACAGATAAGAAGCGGCGAAGTTCGGGTTTACCCAACCTCCCCTTCTTAGTTCTTCCTCGACGTTTCGGTGCGCCGGGCGCGGCCAGTCACCTGCGGCCCTCTCGTGGAGAGGAGTCGGATGAGCTTCGTTACCGGACTGCGCTGCAAGGTGTGCGGGACGCTCTACCCGCTCGAGACCCGCACCTCCTGTCCCGAGGACTTCGCGCCGCTCGAGGCGGCTTACGACTACGACGCGATGCGCGGGCGCGTGACCCGCGAGTCGATCGGGGCCGGTCCGCGCTCTTTGTGGCGCTATCGCGACCTGCTGCCGATCGAGGGCGAGCCGCGCGCCGGTCTGCACTCGGGTTGGACGCCGCTGGTTCGCGCGCGCCGTCTGGCCGCCGAGCTCGGAGTTCGCGAGCTCTGGCTCAAGGACGACAGCGCCAACTACCCGACCTGGTCGTACAAGGACCGCGTGGTCTCGGTGGCGGTGACCAAGGCGCTCGAGCTGGGGTTCTCCACGGTCGGTTGCGCTTCGACCGGCAACCTCGCGCATTCGGTCGCCGCGCACGCCGCGCAGGCGGGACTCGAGGCCGTCGTGCTCATCCCGCACGACCTCGAGGAAGGGAAGATCGTCGGCACCCAGGTGTTCGGCCCGCGCATGATCAAGGTGCGCGGCAACTACGACGAGGTGAACCGCCTCTGCACGCAGATCGCGAGCGAGTACCCGTTCGCGCTGGTCAACGTCAACCTGCGGCCGTACTACACCGAAGGCGCCAAGACGCACGGCTTCGAGATCGCCGAGCAGCTCGGCTGGCGGCTGCCGCGCCACACCGTGGTGCCGGTCGCCGGGGGAACCATCCTGCCCAAGGTGTGGAAGGCCTATCGCGAGCTGTGCAGGCTCGGACTGGTCGAAGACAACCAGCCGAAGATCTACGCCGCGCAGCCGGCCGGCTGCAATCCGGTGTCGCTCGCGATCGAACAGGGCGACGACACGTTCCGCCCGCAGAAACCCTCTACGATCGCCAAGAGCCTCGCCATCGGCAATCCGGCGGACGGCCATTTCGTGCTCGACGTGGTGCGCGAGTCGGGTGGACATGCGGCGTCGGCGACCGACCGCGAGATCTTGGCCGCGATCGATCTGTTGGCGCGCACCGAAGCGATCTTCACCGAGCCGGCCGGCGGCACCACGCTGGCGTGCGCGATCCGCCTCATCGAGTCGGGACGGATTCCGCGCGACGAGTCGATCGTGGTGTCGATCACCGGCAACGGACTGAAGGCGATCGAAGCGGTGCAGGGCCGCGCCGAGGAGGCGCCGGTCATCGCGCCGCGTCTGGAGGAGTTCAGCAAGGTATGGGGCGATCGAGCGGACTCGCTGGCCGCGCCGTCCGCGGCGCGCGTTTGATCGAGAAGGAGAGCAAGTGGTGGCAAACACGGTGAAGGTCCATATCCCCGGCGAGCTGCGCGCTCAGGTCGGGAGTCAGAACGAGATCGAGCTCGCCGGCGCCTCGGTGAAGGAGGTGCTCGGCCTGCTGGCCGATCGCTATCCGGTCCTGGGCAAGCGGCTGTTCGGCGCCGACGGCCGGCTCAACCGCTTCGTCAACATCTACCTCAACGACGAAGACATCCGCTTCCTCGAGAATCTCGACACCACGATCGGCGACGGCGACGAGATCTCGATCGTCCCGGCCATCGCTGGCGGGCTGTAATCTTGGCGCCGCGGACGGCGCATGCTCGCTCGCTCCGGGTGTGGTGGGTACCACACCCTGCGCTCGCTCGCTCCGTATCGATCATCGTGCTCACTCTTCCAAGGGTGTCCTGCGCGCCCGCTGACGACCCAGACGCGCGCGTCGAGCGATTCCAGGCCGCGCTCGACGCCCTGCGCGCCGAGACGGAGATTCCGGGCGCGACGGCTGCGTACTCGACGCCCGACGGCGCGGTGCGTGGTTTCGCGACCGGGCTCGCGAACGTCGAGCTCGACTCGCCGATGGAGATCGAGAGCCGGATGCTCGCCGGGAGCATCGGCAAGACCTTCGTCGCCGCCACCGCGATCGCCGCCAGCCGCGAAGGAAAGCTGGGCCTCGACGATCGTCTCGCCGACTGGTTGGGGACGGAGGACTGGTATGCACGCCTGCCCAACGGCTCGACCGTCACGCTGCGCCATCTGCTGACCCACAGCTCCGGCCTGCTCGACCACGTCTATCTCGACCCGTTTCGCGCCGCGATGGACCGCACTCGCGGCGACGCCACAGCCAGCCTGTCGCCGCGAGAGCTGATCGAGTTCGTGCTCGACGCCGAGCCCCTCTTCGCCGTGGGCGAGGGCTACTCTTACACCGACACCGGTTACATCCTGGTAGGTCTGGTGCTCGAGCGCGCGGTGGGGAAGCCGTATCACGACCAGGTGCGCGAGCGTTTCCTCGATCGTCTCGAG
>DATAFT010000206.1:0-5105 GCA_036257295.1 Thermoanaerobaculia bacterium | reverse complement strand
CTCACGCCCGGTGCAGTGGGTGCACATCACGCCCAAGGGCGAGTGCGTCCTCTGCTGCCAGGACTACCACGATCAGTACGTGGTGGGCGACCTCGGCGAGGAGAGCCTCCGCTCCATCCTCACCGGTCCGCGCATGTCGCTGATGCGCCGCTGGGTCTACGGTCTCGAGGAAGCGCCCGCCGACTTCCTCTGCCGCAACTGCATCTACGCTTTGACGCGCTAGCACCGCGCATGGCGTCGCGATCCACCGCCGGCGGCCCCTCCGCGCGCATCGACTACCTGGTTCCCGACTACGATCGGCCGAGCTGGGGCATCGCGCTGCTCTACGAGCACGTCCGCCTCCTGCGCGAGCTCGGGTACGACGCTCGCGTGCTCCACCACCGCGCTCCCTTTCGCGTGCGCTGGCTCGAGCAGTCCGCGGTGCCGGTGGCCCATCTCGATGCCCTCGATCGCGAGCCCTCGAGCGCGGACGTGGTGGTCGTCCCCGAGGTGATCGCGGCCCAGGCCGCCCGGCTTCCCTTCGCCTGGCGGCGGGTCGTGTTCGTGCAGGGCAGCTTCCTCATCCCCGGTGGGCTCGACGGCGCCGCCGACTATCGCGGCCTCGGCTACGAGCGCGCCCTGGCGGTGTTGCCGCACGTCGCCTCGGTGGTCGAGCGGCACTTCGGCGTCGGCGCCGACGTCGTGCCGCCATTCATCGCTCCTTACTTCTTTCGCGACGGCGAAGCGATCCGCCAGCAGCCGAGGCAGCGCATCGTGCTCTTCGTCATGAAGCCCGAGTACCGCCGGGTGGGCTTCCCCGACTACGACATCTTCATGCGCCTGACCCGCGAGCGCTTCGCCGACCGCGCCGGACGCGGGCAGCGCGAAGGTGGCTGGCGGCTGATGGAGCTCGACGGTTCGTTGTCGCACGCCCTGGTGGCCGATCTGATGGCGGAGGCCTCGTTCCTCGTCAACTTGAACTCGCACGAGGCGTTCAACACCACGGTGCCCGAGGCGATGGCGGCCGGCTGCATCCCGATCTGCTACGACGCCTTCGGCGGCCGGGACTTCCTGCTCGACGGCGAGAACGCCTTCGTCTTTCCGAACCACCACGTCTATCCGCTGGTGGAGAAGACGCTGGCCGTCACCGGCGATGACGCCGGCGACGAGACGCTGCTCGCCATGCGGCTGCGCGCGCGCGATACCGCGGGCCGCTACGACGTCGGCGGCACGCGAGACGCCTTGGCGCAGGTCTTCCAGCGGCTCATGACGTCGCGCGCCTCGTGAGCGGCCCCCGGCGCCCGCCGCCGAGACCGGGCCTGGGCACCGCGCCGCCGCGCGGCCTCACCGCGCGCGGTCTCGAGCCGGCGATCCACGCGGCGATCGACGCCGGGTGCGTGCTCTACGACACCGCCGAGATCTACGGCACCGAGCCGCTCCTGGGTCGCGCGTTGCGCGAGCGCGGCGTCGATCGGAACAGTGTCGAGCTGGTCACCAAGCTGTGGCAGACCAACCACGCGCCGGAGCACGTGCTCGAGGCCTGCCGTGGATCACTGCGCCGCCTCGCAGTCGACGTGGTCGATCTCTATCTGGTTCACGCGCCCGAGTCCTGGCGCTACTGCGGCCCACTCGAGATCGCGCCAGACGACACCCGCGAAGCGATCGAATCGCGCGCGGTCCCGCGGGACGCGAAGGGCACGGTGGAGCACGGCGGTTCGACGCTCGCCCAGACCTGGGAAGCCATGCTCGACCTGGTGCGGCGCGGCCTGGCGCGGGGCGTCGGCCTCGCCAACGTGGGCGAGCGGGAGCTCGCGGCTCTGGAGGCTCGCGGACTCGCGGCGCCCGCCGCGATCGAAGTCGAGCTGCATCCCTTGCGCCCGCAGGCAGAGCTTCGCCGTCGGTGCGCGCAGCGCGGCACCCGGGTGCTGGCGCAGTCGCCGCTCGCCGGCGCCGCGCTGCTCGATCACGCCGTCGTTCGGAAGCTGGCCGCCGAGCTCGCGGTCGAGCCCGCCCGCCTCCTCCTGCGCTGGCATCTCGATCGCGGGGTCGAGCCGATCCCGGGCAGCAGCCGGCCCGAGCACGTGCGGACCAATCTCTCTCCACTCGACTCGGCGCTGCCCGAGCCGATCGCGAGCGCGCTCGACCGGCTACTTCACGTCTAGCGCGAGCACGTCGTGGTGCGCGTTGAGCACCACGCGCTTCGGTTTCGCCGGCAGTTTCAGTTTGATGTCGACGTCCAGGGGTCCGGTCCCGATCAGTCGCACTCCGCCCAGTCGCGCCATGCCGTCCTTGCCGAAGTCGAGGTAGAGCGGCATGAAGGTGCGGAAGTCCGCTGACACACCGAGCTGCTCGACGGTACCGGCGATGCGGTATTCGTCACCGGCGACGCGCTCGACCGTGAGGTGGTTGCGGAAAGAAGGGATCTCGGTGCCGTACAGCCACTGCTCGAAGAACCAGTCCATCGTGCCGTCTCCGGCGGCGTCCATCTGCGGCGTCATGTGCCGCTTCACCACCGCTTCGAAGTCGGCGCTGGTGGCCGTCTTGCCGGCGTGGGCTTGCACGAAGTCCAGCATCATGGCGGCGAACCGCTGATCGGGGCGCTCGCTCTGGTTCTCCCACATCAACATCCGGAGCATGTGGAGGATGTAGGCGCCCTTCGAGTAGACGATGGCGTTCGGCGCCGAGGGGTTGTCCTTCGCCGACAGGCGATGGCCCATGCTGACCGGGCCGGCTTTGTAGTTCGCGATCTTCGCCCCTCTCGGCGTCATGACGATGGCGTCGCGCGCATTCGCCCAGAACGTGTCCGCGGCCGCGCGACCCTTGGCGTGCTCCGCCACCAGGCCGGCGGTGAACTCGGAGAACCCCTCCGAGATCCACACGTCGCGGTAGCTCTCCCAGCCCACCAGGTGGCCCCACCACTGGTGGGCGTACTCGTGGTAGCCGATCTGCTCGATCTGCGCGTCGCTAAAGAACCCGCGCGGCATCAGCTCGCCGATCTGCATCCGGTGCATGTTGGCGAGGAAGGCGAGGTAGGGCATGAAGATGAGGCCCGGCCACGACTGCCCGAACGACCACTGCGACTGCTGCGTGATCGCGACCCGGTCGTAGGGGAGCGGACCGAAGTAGCTGGAGGCGATGCGCCCGGCGTTCATCGCGTCGACCAGCGCCGACCTGGCGAGCTGACTCGGATCGATCGAGCCCACCAGGCCCGGACGACCGAGGGCGGCCACCGCCTCTTCCTGCGGCGTCAGGTTGCCGCCGGTATCGGACGCGTCTCCCGACCGGTTGCCGCTGCGCAGCGCCGCCTCGATGTAGTCGAGGACCTCGGGCCGGCCCTTGGTGGTGTAGATCGCCAGTTCGGTCGAGGTGGTGGCGTCGCGCTCGACCAGCGCGTCGAAGTCGCCGTAGTTGAAGCCGGTCACGCGGATCGGGGTCCTGCTCTCCCACACCTGCACGTGTCGCTGATCGGCATCACTGGCTTCGACCTCGCGCCCGGTCGCCACCACCTGCAGGCCGAGCGGCACCTGGAAGGTGAGGCGATAGGTGGCGAGGTCGCGGAAGGGACCGAGATTCGGATACCAGATGGTGCGAGCGCCGACCGCGAAGACGTCGTCGCCCATGGGCTCGAGGACGCGATCTCCGGCGTACTCGATCTTGATCTCCGCCACTTCCTCCTTGCCGAGCGCGTGCGGGAGGAGGAGCGTCGCGTCGGGATCCTCGCGAGCGGCTTCCTGCACGAAGGCGCCCGCGGTCCAAGCGTCGCCGTCACTCGGCCGGCGCATCTCGACCCCGATGATGCGAAGGCTGGGCAGCAGATGGACCGGCAGTGCTTCGAGCTGCGGCACCTGGCTCTTCAACCGAATGATGGCGAGCCCGTGGACGCGGTCGCCATCGATATTGGTGAGGATCTCGTAGTGCTCGGCGTCGGCCCAATCCGGCGCGCTGAGGCGCGCCGCGCCCGGCGGCAGCTTGCGCGGATCGCTGGCGTACCAGAAGTGAACGTCGTCCGCGTCCTTGACCACGAAGAAGGCGCGCTCGCGGCTCCAATTCGACGTCATGCGCAGGGCGTCGCAGCCACGCGGATCCACCGCGGCGAGCGCCGGCGGCGTGCGCGCGCCGTCGAAGAAGGCGAGGAAGACGCCACGTTGCCAGGCGGCGTCGTTGACAAGCTCCTCGAGCAGTCGGAGCTGGAAGTTGGTGTGGAGTTGCTCACGCTGGACTTGGAGAAAGCGCTGGTACGACGCGGCCGCCGTCGGAGAGGGCGGACCGGTGGCGACCTTGGCCCCGGTGGCGAGGTCGAGATCGGTGCCGTCGAGGAAGAGCAGCACCATCTCCTCGAAGGTGTCTTCGTGCTGCGCCGCGCCGGTGCCGGCGACCCGGGCCAGGTGCTGTTTCTCGCCTTCGCTCGTGGGCTCGAGTCGGAAGCTGCCCTTACCGAGGAAGACCGCGCCGAAGGTCGCGCTCTCGACCGGCTCGAGGAGATGGAAGGTGCCGTCGAAGCGGAACGTGAACGCGTTGCGCTTGATCTCGAGGCCCGCCACCGCGACCGTGCGCCCGTCGGGGCGCGATGCCCGCAGCGCGTCGTAGATCGCCCGGGTGCGCGTCGCCCGGACTCCATCGGTCGCGGGTGAGGTGGCGGGCGCCGGTGGAGCGGGCTGCTGAGCCAGGCCAGACGCCGCGGACACGCACGCTGCCAGGACGATTGCCAGCAGGGATCGAAGGAACGGTTCGCTCATGGCATCTCCTGGAAGTGCCCGACCGTGAGTCTTTAAGGAGGCGCCTGAGGTAAGAGTGTCTCGAACGGTTGCGGTTCTGACAAGCGAAGCCGGTGACAGACCTCAACCAGGGGCGATCGGTGGGCTGGCCACCAGCCCTCGGCGGCGCGAGCGCCAGAGCAGATAGAGGGCGATCGCGAGCGTCGGCGGCGCCGCCACCCACATCCAGGTCGGAAGGGAGTCCGTGTCTTCGAAGGCGAACGCGGCGAGCCCGTTGTTGGCGGCGTGCCAAAGCATCGCTGGGAAGATCGAGCCGCTCCACAGCGTGGCGAGCGCGAGCAGCACGCCGAGGAACGCGGTGGGAAGCAGGCGGAAGAACGACACGTGGAAGACGGCGAATGCGATCGCGCT
>DATAFT010000143.1:0-1892 GCA_036257295.1 Thermoanaerobaculia bacterium | reverse complement strand
CGGGGGTGCAACCCTACGAGCTCCTGGTCGAAATGAACGAGCTGCTCGCCTCACCGGACCCGGTGCTGCGCGACGAGGTGGCATACGGCGCGGCGGCGCGCTGGGTCTATCGTAAACGCCTGCTGTCGGCGGACGAGCAGCTACGCCTCGTCGAGCTCTGGCGTGGCAACCTTGCTGCCGGCATCGGCGAGCGAGGCACCGATTCGGTGCTGCGCCGATCCTTCAGCGCGCTCAACCTGTCGCTTCTCGCCGCGCTCGACAACGAGGCGCCGTTCCTGAGCCGGAGCGACTTCGACGGTTTGCTTTCGGCTGCGCTCGAGTACTCGAGAGAGGAGCGCGACACCCGCGGCTACGACCCGGCCAAGGGCTGGATGCACGCCGCCGGCCACACCGCCGATCTCTTGAAGTTCCTGGCGCGCAATCCGCGGCTGGCGGTCGCGGACCAGCGACGGCTGCTCGACGCGGTGGCGGAGAAGTGCTCCGCGTTCGGAGAGGTGTTCGCCTGGGGCGAGGGCGAGCGGTTGGCGCAGGTGGTTCGATCGGTGATCCGGCGGCCGGACTTCGATCGCGCGGCATTCGACGCCTGGGCGGGCGCCTTTCCCGAGCAGCATCGCGAGCTGTGGGCAAAGGCCCCCGCGATCGACGTCGCGCGCTACGTCGCCGTGCAGAACGTCAAGGATGTGTTGCGGTCGACGCACGCCGCGCTGGCGATGGATGCCGATCTCGCGCCCAATGCAGAAGGCGCCCAGGCCAAGCTGCTCGAGGCGCTCGGCGGGATGCGATAGAAGAGTCGCGATGAACGATCCCTGGCTCACCGTCGTCGTCCCTTGCTACAACGAGGAGAACGCCATCGCTGGCGAGCTCGTCCGCCTGCGGGAGACCCTGGCCGGGCAGGGCGCGTGCGAGATCGTGGTAGTCGACGACGGCTCGACGGACGCCACCGCGGCTCGTCTCGACGAGGCGGTAGCACAGCTCGGGCCTGGCGCCGCGATCAGCGTGGGCGCGCACGAGTCCATGGTGCTCCACGCCCCGGACTCGCTCAAGGTGGTGCGGCACCGCCACAATCGAGGCTACGGAGCGGCGCTCAAGACCGGCTTGCGACAGGCGCGCGGCGACTGGATCCTGATCGCCGATGCCGACGGCTCCTACCCTCTGGAAGCGATCCCGGAGATGGTCGCGACGATCGCCGAGGCCGACATGGTGGTCGGCGCGCGCACCGCCGCCGAGGTCATCTATCCGCGCACGCGTCGCTTCGCGAAGTGGTTCCTGAAGCTGGCGCTGCGCTGGTTCGTCGGGCGCCCGGTCGAGGACATGAATTCGGGCCTGCGGATCTTCCGCAAGGACCTCGCCTTTCGCTACTGGCGCTTCTTTCCGGATGGCTTCAGCTTCACCACCACGTTGACGCTGATCGCGCTGGTGAACGGCTACACGGTTCGCTACGTGCCGATCCAGTACCGCGAGCGGGTAGGGAAGTCGAAGATCCGTCCGGTGCGTGACACGCTGCGCTTCCTCCAGCTCATCGTGCGCACCGGGTTCTATTTCGAGCCGCTGCGCGTGTTCATGCCGGTGATCGCGATCCTCGGTCTCACCACCGCCGCGGCACTGGCGTGGGACGTGCTCGTCTTGGACAACCTGACCGACAAGACGGTCATCCTTCTCCTCTTCTTGCTCAACATCACGCTGCTGGCGTTGCTCGCGGACATGATCGACAAGCGTAGTAACCGCTAGTCGACGGCGGCGGGGCGGACCAGTGTCGGCACCGGATCGGTCGCCGTGAACTGCGCGTCGATCGACCACACCGTGCGATCTCCGTAGTAGTCGAGGAGCTCGGCGTTGCGCTCCTCGCCGAGGTCGGTCGCCCAGACCACCTTGGCCGCGTCGACGTCGGCGGA
>DATAFT010000141.1:0-11269 GCA_036257295.1 Thermoanaerobaculia bacterium | reverse complement strand
TTGTAGACGAACAGCAGCTCGATCGGCGGGTCGGCGTCGCCGGTGAGCATGGCGCCGACCTTGTTCATGTTGACGATGCGTGTCTGCGCCGGCGTCGCGTTGGCCGCTCGCTCGCCGCGGGCTCTCCAGGCGCCGGAGTTCGACAGCGTGTAGCCGCCGGCGCGGACGCCGAACTTTCCAGCGACGGCGGGCAACGCCAGCACCGACGCCACCGCGGAGCCGCCGTTGCGATTGCGCTCGAGCCCCCACCCGCACCGGATCACCGCGGGCGAGGCCTCGGCGTAGAGCGCCGCCAGCCGTTCGATGTCGGCGGCGGCAATCCCGGCCAGCGCCGCGGCGCGCTCCGGCGTCCAGGGCGCGGCGCGCTCGCGCAGGCGCTCCCAGCCTTTGGTGTGCGCCGCCAGGAACCCGAGATCGGCCTTGCCATGCTCGAAGAGCCACCGAGCGATCGCGAGCGCGACCGGGAGGTCGGCGCCCGGCCGCACCGCGAGATGGAGATCGGCCTTGGCGGCCAGCGGAGTGCGCCGTGGATCGACCACGACCAGTCGAGCGCCGCGCTCGCGCGCCTGGTCGAGGATCGGGATCAGATGGATGCCCGAGGCCGACGGATTCACGCCCCACATCACGATGAGGTTGGCGTCGCGATAGTCCTCCAGTGCAACGCCGGGCATCTTGCCGTAGAGCCCGGTGGCTGCGGCGCCGGTGGCGGCGGCGCACACCGTGCGCGCCAAGCGCGACGCGCCGATGCGCGCGAACAGTCGGGCGTCGGCGGCGCCCTGCGAGAAGAGACCGTTCGAGCCGCCGTAGCAGAGCGGCAGAATCGCTTCGCCACCGGAACGCTCGCGCACTCGTCGGATGCGCTCCGTCAACAGATCGAGCGCTTCGTCCCAACCGATGCGGACGAACGCGCCCTCACCTTTGGCGCCGACGCGCCGCTCCGGGTGCGTCAGCCGCTCCGGTCCGTAGAGGTGACGAGGGAAGCGGCGCACCTTCGCGCACAGGAATCCCTGCGTCAGCGGGTTGTCCCAAGTGCCGTCGAGCTTGGTGACGACGCCGTCTACGACGGTGGCGTCGATCGTGCAAGCATCCGGGCAGTCGAGCGGGCAGGCGGTGCGGAGGTGCTCCATTGACGGATTTTACCCTTCTCGACTGGCGTTTCTTCGTCGCGACGCGTAAAGATTTTGATGTAGGCTCTCTCGTCTAGCCTTGTGGGGGGTTTTCACAAGTGACTGACTCCATCGTCGAGCGCGCGTCCGGGCGCGATCGGGAACGCGCTACCGACAAGGCGCGCGACCGCATCTACAACTTCTCGCCGGGGCCGGCGGTCCTGCCGCTCCACGTCCTGCGCGAGATCCAGCGCGATCTCCTCGCCTATCCCGGCGCGGGTGCGTCGATCCTCGAGATCAGTCACCGGTCGTCGACCATGGACACGATCCTGGCCGAGACCGAAGCCAACCTGCGCGGATTGCTCGCGATCCCGGACCACTATCGCGTCCTGTTCATGCAGGGCGGCGCTCGCCTGCAGTTCTCGATGGTGCCGCTCAACCTGCTACGCGGCAAGAACAGGCCGGCGCAGTACATCGTCACCGGATCGTGGGGCAAACAGGCCGCCGAGGAGGCGGTCCGCGAGGGCACGGTCGACATCGCGTGGGACGGCTCGGCAGAGGGTTACCGGCGGGTGCCGCTCGGCGACGAGCTGCGCCTCGAGGCCAACGCCGCCTACGTCCACTACACGTCGAACGAGACCATCCAGGGGGTGCAGTTCGCCACCGAGCCCGAGGTGGGGAACGCCCTTCTGGTCTGTGACTCGTCGTCGGACTTCCTGTCGCGCCCGGTCGCCATCGAGCGCTACGGCCTGCTCTATGCCTGCGCGCAGAAGAACGCCGGCCCCGCCGGTTTGACGCTCGCGATCATCCGCGACGACGTGCTCGAACAGTGTGCCCCCGACCTGCACAGCATGCTCGACTACCGGCAGTACGCCGAGAGCCGCAGCCTGCTCAACACGCCGCCGGTGTTCGCCATCTACGTCCTGATGCTCATCACCCGTTGGCTGCGCAAGGAGATGGGTGGCCTCGAGGGTATCGCCGAGCTCAACTCGCGCAAGGCGAGGAGCCTCTACGAGGTCCTCGACGCGCATCGCGACTTCTACATCGGGCACGCGCAGCCCGCCAGCCGCTCGATGATGAACGTGACGTTCCGGCTTCCTGACGGCGAGCTCGAGAAGTCCTTCCTGAAGGAAGCGGAGAAGCGGGGTCTGAGTCAGCTCAAGGGCCATCGGTCGGTGGGGGGAGTGCGCGCTTCGATCTACAACGCGATGCCGCTCGAGGGTGTCGAGGCGCTGCGCCACTTCATGACCGAGTTCCACAAGCGTCACGGCTAGCGATGGGCATGGTGTTTACCATGCCCATCGCTACTGATGTTTTCGGCGCCGAGGACGGCGCTGGCGCCGCCGGCGACGGCGCCGTCGAGTATCCTTGGCGGAGTGCCCCGCCTCATCGTCAGGAGCAGCGCCGAGGATCGCCTCGCATCGGCACTCGACTGGCTTCGCGCCGAGCAGGAGCGACCCGAGCTCCTGGTCCTCACCGCCAACCGCGGCGCCGCCGATGACCTGTTGCGGCGCGCCGCCGTCGAGCGCGGTCATCTCTTCGCGGTGCATCGTGCAACGCTCCGCCAGGCGGCCTTCGAGCTCGCCTCGCTGCCGCTGGCGGACGCCAGCGCGGCTCCGCTCACCCGGCTGGGTGCCATCGCTCTCACCACGCGCGCAGTCGACGCCGCCCGCTCGAGCGCCGCACTCGACTATTTCGCGCCGGTCGTGGACATGCCGGGCTTCCCGCTCGCGCTGGACAGGACGGTGGCGGAGCTTCGTCTCCACGGCCTGACGCCGGCTCGACTGGAAGACGGCGATCGCGCCAGCCGCGACCTCGCGACTCTGCTCCAACGCTTCGAAGGCGAGCTCGAGCGTTTCGCGTTGGTGGATCTCGCCGGCGTCTTCGCGGCGGCGATACGACGAATCGAAGACGGTGGTCACCGTTATGTAGGCCTGCCTCTCCTGGTGCTCGATATGGTGCCCGAGACTCGAGCCGAAGCGAGCTTGCTCGGCGCACTGTCGCGACGGGCGCCTGCTTGCCTCGCCTTGATGCCGCCGGGCGATGGAGCCGCTATCGGGCGCATGGAAGAGGCGCTGAGCGTCGCCGCCGAGGGGACGAGCAACGGCTCGTCGAACGGCGGCGCCTCGAGCGCAGGCTCCGCGAGCGCCGGATCCGCCTCCGGCGACGGCGCACCGGCCTCGGCGCTCGCTCGCTCGCGGCGCTATCTCTTCGCGCCCGAGACACCGCCGTCAGCGCGCGACGGCTCGGTCGATGACGTCGAGCTCTTCTCGGCGCCGGGAGAGGACCGCGAGTGCGTCGAGATCGTGCGGCGCATCCACGCGCGCGCGGAGCAGGACGTTCCCTTCGACGAGATGGCGATCCTCCTGCGTCAACCCTTCGCCTACCTTCCTTTGCTCGAAGACGCGTTGCGTCGTGGCGGAGTGCCGGCTTTCTTCAGCCGCGGCACCAGTCGCCCCGATCCCGCGGGACGCGCCTTTCTAGCGCTGCTCGCGTGCGCGGCGGAAGGTCTGTCGGCGTCGCGGTTCTCCGAGTATCTGTCGCTGGGGGAGGCGCCGGCCCCCGACCCGTCGGGCGCGCCGCCGCCGGTGGTCGAGGTGCCGTGGGTCGAGCCGGCGTCGGACGACCAGCTCGTGTTCAAGAGTCTCGAGCCCGCGCGCGACGCCGCGCCGCCGGCTCCGCCGGGCCCCACCCTTCCGACCCCCGCTGCTTGGGAGCGACTCCTGGTCGACGCCGCGGTGATCGGCGGCCGCGATCGTTGGCGACGCCGGCTCGCCGGCCTGCGCGAGGAGTTCAACCTTCGTCTCCGCCATACCGCATCGGAGGAGGTGACCGAAAGCGAGTACCTGCGCCGCCAGATCGACCGCCTCGACAACCTCGCCCGCTTCGCTCTGCCGATCGTCGACGCGCTGGGCGCGCTGCCCAAGGCCGCGCCCTGGGGCGAGTGGCTGACTCTCCTCGAGCGTCTCGCCGTGCTCGTCCTGCGCGACCCGGAGCGGGTGCAGCGTCTGCTCGCCGAGCTGCGTCCGATGGCCGACGTCGGACCGGTGACGCTCGAACAGGTCTACTCGCTGCTGGCCGAACGGCTCTCGTTCCTCTACACCGAGCCGCCGCTGCGCCGCTACGGCCGCGTCTTCATCGGCACGCTGCCGGATGCGCTCGGCCGCTCGTTCGACACGGTGTTCCTGCCCGGCCTCTCGGAAGGACTCTTCCCGCGCAAGCCGTTCGAGGACCCGCTGCTGCTCGATGCCGCGCGCCGTCGCCTCGATGCGGCGCTGCTGGTCCAGGATGATCGCTTCGCCGCCGAGCGCGCGCTGCTGCGGCTCGCGCTGGGAGCGGCGCGCGAGCGGTTGGTGGCGTCCTACCCACGGATCGATCAGCGGCTCGGCCGGGCGCGTGTGCCGTCGTTCTACGCCCTCGATCTCCTGCGCGCCGCCTACGGCGAGCTGCCCGATCTGCACTCGCTGGAGCGGACACAGGGCCAGGCCGCGCCGGGGTGGCCGGCGCCCGCCGATCCCGACGCTGCGATCGACGACTGCGAGTTCGATCTGGCGATGCTCGCGCCGCTGCTCGCGCCGTCGGCGCTCGACGTGCGCGGCAAGGCGCGCTATCTCATGCACGGCAATCCGCATCTGGCGCGCTCGCTGCGAGCGCGCTGGGCGCGGTGGCGACCGAGCTGGACCAAGGACGACGGTCTGGTGCTGGGCACGGGTTCGACCGCCGCGCTCGAGCTGCTGGCTGGCGAGCTTCCCGTCGCGCGCAGCTACTCGCCGACCGCGTTGCAGACCTACGCCGCCTGCCCGTACCGGTTCGTGCTCCACGCCATCCATCGATTGCGCCCGCGCGAGGACCGCACCTCGCCCGAGCAGCTCGATCCGTTGACCCGCGGCAGCCTCTTTCACGAGACGCAGTTCGCGTTCTTCGGCGAGGTCCGCGCCCGCTCCCTCCTCCCCCTCCACCGCGACTTCGAG
This sequence comes from Thermoanaerobaculia bacterium, assembly GCA_036257295.1. GTDB lineage: Bacteria > Acidobacteriota > Thermoanaerobaculia > Multivoradales > Multivoraceae > DATAFT01. The sequence continues at coordinate 6,192 of DATAFT010000141.1, read as the reverse complement.
GGCCAGCTCCTCGACATCGCCGACGACGCGCTGGCGAAAGTGGCCGGACAGTACGAAGAGGACCTCGCGCCCGCGATCCCGCGGATCTGGAAGAGCGAGATCGAGAGCCTGCGCATCGATCTGCGCGGCTGGATCCGCAAGCTGCTCGAAGAAGACGGCGGCTTCGCGCCGTCGCACTTCGAGTTCGCGTTCGGGCTCGATCCCTCCGACCCCGGCAAGCGCGATCCGGCCTCGACGTCGCAGCCGGCGGTGGTTTTAGGCGGGCGCAAGCTGCGGGGCTCGATCGACCTGGTCGAACGCGACTGGCGGCGGCGGGCGTTGCGCGTCACCGACCACAAGACCGGCCGCGCGCCGAGCGAGAAGGGAATCGTGATCGGCGGCGGCGAGCTGCTCCAACCCGTGCTCTACGCGCTCGCGGCCGAAGCCATTGTCGCCGGCGAGGGCGAGCGCGTCGACTCCGGACGGCTCTTCTATTGCACGCAGCGCGGCGGCTACCTCGAGATCGACGTGCCGCTAGACGATCGCAGCCGCGGCGCCGCGCAGCAGGTCCTCGGCGCGGTCGAGGACGCGGTGACTCGAGGGTTCCTGCCGGCCGCGCCGCGCGAGGGCGCCTGCGACTGGTGTGACTATCGCGCCGTCTGCGGGCCCTACGAGGAGCTCCGGGTCGGGAAGAAGAAACAGGCCGAGCTCGCCGCTCTGATCGAGCTGCGGAGGCAGTCGTGACCCGTCCGGCTCGCGCCCTGGTCGAGCTCGACGCTCCAGCGCGTGAGCGCATACGCGAGTCGCTCGACGAGAGCCTGCTGGTCGAGGCCGCGGCCGGCACCGGGAAGACCACCGAGCTGGTGCGGCGCGTGGTGGCGGTGATCGCGGACGGCCGGATGACGCCCGAACGCGGCGGCAAGGGGATGGGCGGGCTGGTGGCGGTCACCTTCACGCGCAAGGCCGCCGGCGAGCTCGAGCTGCGCTTGCGTCAGGAGCTCGAGGAAGCACGCCGGTCGGCGATCGCCGGCGGCGATGCGGCGGCGCAGCGGAACATCGAAGAGGCGATCCGCCATCTCGAGGAGGCGCACATCGGGACCATCCACTCCTTCTGCGCCGAGCTCCTGCGCGAACGGCCGGTCGAGGCGCGGATCGATCCCGCGTTCGAGAACGTCTCCGACGAGGACGGCCCGCGCCTGTTCGCGCAGGCGTTCAACGGCTGGATCCAGGAGACGTTGGCGGAGATGCCCGAGGGCCTCCGCCGCGCCCTGGTGCGCCTGGCGTCGAAGCCGCCCTTCGGCGGACTCGCCCCGCTCGATCGACTGATGAAGGCTGGCCTCGAGCTGTCGGACTGGCGTGACTTCCGCGCGCAGTGGCGCCGGCCGAGCGTCGATCTTCGCGCCGAGATCGACGCGCTGGTCGAGGCGGTGCAGGACCTGGCCGATCTGGCGCGCCGCTGCCGCGACCCGCGCGACGGCCTGCGCGTCGCGATCGATCCGGCCGAGGCAGTGGCCGGCTGGGTGGAGCGGGTGGAGGCGGTGGCACCGCGCGACTACGACGAGCTGGAGGCTCGACTGGTCGATCTGGTTCCGGCGTTGCGGAGGCGTTGGCTCAAGGGGCGCGGCAAGTTCGCCGACGGCGTCTCGCGCGCCGAGGTGATCGAGCGGCGCGACGCCCTGCTGCAGCGGCTCGAGCGCTTCCGCGACCTCGCCGACGCGGACCTGGCGGGGCTCCTGCGCGACGAGCTCGAGAGCCTGCTCGAGCGCTACGACGAGATCAAGCGCCGGCACGGCCAGCTCGACTTCGTCGATCTCATGGTGCGCACTCGCGACCTCCTGCGCCGCGACGGCGACGTCCGCCGCTTCTTCCAGGATCGCTTCACCCACATCTTCGTCGACGAGTTCCAGGACACCGATCCGCTGCAGACCGAGATCCTGCTGCTGCTCGCGGCCGACGACGCCGACGAGGTCGACTGGCGGCGCGCCACGCCGACGCCCGGCAAGCTCTTCCTGGTCGGCGACCCCAAGCAGTCGATCTACCGGTTCCGCCGCGCCGACGTCGTCCTCTATCAGGAAGTAAAGCGCGGGCTGGAGGAGAGGGGCGTCGGATCGGTGCGGCTCGAGCAGAGCTTTCGCGCCACGCTGCCGATCCAGGCCGCGATCAATCACGCGTTCGCGGCACAGATGGTCGAAGACGGCGAGCGCGGGCAGCCGGGCTACATCGAGCTGTTGCCGGCGCGGCGTCACGACGCGCAGCAGCCCGCGATGGTGGTGCTCCCGGTGTCACATCCGTACGGCATCTATCAGGTGTCCCGGATGCAGATCGAGGAGTCGCTGCCGCGCGACATCGTGGCGTTCATCGAGTGGCTGCTGCGCTCCAGCGGCTGGACGGTCGAGGACGCCTGGAGCGGCGAGCGGCGTGCTCTGGTGCCCGACGACGTCTGTATCTTGTTTCGCCGGTACCTGTCGTGGAACCGCGACGTCACCCGGCCCTACACCCGCGCGCTGGAGGCACGGGGCATTCCGCACGTGCTGGTCGGCGCCCGCACCTTCCACCAGCGCGAAGAGGTCGAAACCCTGCGCTCCGCGCTCACGGCGGTCGAGTGGCCGGACGATCCGCTGGCCGTGTTCGCGACGCTGCGAGGCAGCCTGTTCTCGATCGACGACGAGATGCTGCTGCGCTTTCATCGTGGCGGTAAGTTCCGCCTGCACCCGTTCGCGACCGGCCGCGAGGGCGCGACCGACGAGGAGCGCGAGTACTTCGAGCCGATGTGGTCGGCGCTCGATGTCATCGCGGACCTTCACCGCCGGCGCAATCGGCGCCCCGTGGTCGAAACGCTCCAGGAGCTGCTCGAAGTCACGCGGGCGTGGGCGGCGCTCGCTCTGCGCCCGGCCGGCAATCAGGTCCTGCTCAACGCGCAGCGCGTCTGCGACCTCGCGCGCTCGTACGAGCTGGGGGGCGGCATCTCGTTTCGCGGCTTCGTCGAGCGATTGAACGAGGAGGCGGCGCAACCGTCGTCGACGCAGGCGCCGGTGGTGGAAGAAGGCGCCGCCGGAGTGCGGCTCATGACGGTGCACGCCGCCAAGGGCCTCGAGTTTCCGGTCGTGGTCCTCGCCGACATGACGGCGAGCCTGGCCCGCGACAACCCCGACAAGCACGTGGACGCCGACCGCGGGCTTGCGGCGCTGCGGCTGCTCGGCTGCGCGCCCGAGCAGCTGGTCGAGAATGCCGAGCTCGAGCGCAAGCGCGACGAGGCGGAGGGCGTGCGGATCGCCTACGTCGCCGCCACCCGCGCGCGCGATCTGCTCGTGGTGCCGGCGATCGGTGACGGGCCGCTCGACGGCTGGCTCGAGCCGCTCGATCGCGCGATCTTCCCCGAGCGAAAGGACCGTCGCGCCTCGGTTCCCGCTACGGGGTGTCCGCCGTTCGGCGAATCGAGCGTCATCCCGCGCGCGCAGGACCGTCCCGATCAACTCGTCACCTCGGTGCGTCCGGGTCTGCATCGATTCGCCGCACCGGGCCACGAGGTGGTGTGGTGGGACCCGCTCGTTCTGGGCCCGCCTGCTCCGGAGAACTTCGGTCTGCGCCAGCAGGAAGTGCTCGCGGAACAGCCCGGCGCCGACGAGGCGGGCCGTGTCCGCTATGACGAGTGGCGCCGCCGTCGCGGCGAGCGACTCGAGGCAGGCAAGCGCAAGACGCGCGACGTGGTGGTGGTGACGGAGCTCGAAGAGGGTCCCTACGGAGCGCAGCCGCGCATCACGTTCGCGACCACCGAGCGGGCGCCCGGCCGTCCTTCCGGCGTGCGCTTCGGGACGCTGGTGCACACGCTGCTTCGCGATGTCTCACTCGACGCCGCGACTTCCGAGATCGCGCGCCTGGCGCAGCTCAACGCCGCGATTCTCGCCGCGCCGGCGGAGGAGAGCGTGGCGGCGGTGCTCGCGGTCGAGCGCGCGCTGCAGCATCCCGTCTTCGCGCGGGCACGCGCGGCCGCGGCGCGGGCCGCGGCGTTTCGCGAGCCGCCGTTCCTGGTCGCGCTCGCCGATGGACGCCTGCTCGAAGGGACGATCGACCTCGCGTTCGAAGAGGACGGCGAGTGGATCGTCGTCGACTACAAGACCGACGCCGACGCCGAGGGCCGGCGTGCGCGCTACGAGGTGCAGCTCGCCTGGTACCTGTTCGCGCTCGAGCGCGTCAAGGGGCGGCCGGTCGAGGGTGTGTTGCTGGCGGTGTGACCAAGGAGAATTCATGCCTACCTTCGCACGCGTGATCCCGCTGCTCGTATACCAGGACATCCAGGCGGCTCATGACTTCCTGGTCGAAGCGTTCGGTTTCGAAGCTGGAGGTGTCGAGCGCGCACCCGACGGCCAACCAGTGCATGGCGAAGTCCGGATCGGTGAGACAGCGATCTGGCTTCACCGCGTGACTGGCGAGCACCAGCTCGGCTCTCCGCAAACGGCGGACATGGCAGGTGCCGGGCTGGTCGTGCACGTGTCGGATGTCGACGCGCACTTCGCTCGCGCCCGAGCGGCGGGTGCGCGCTTGGACTCCGAGCCCACCGATCAGCCTTACGGGCAGCGCGAGTATGGGGCGCGCGATCCGGAGGGCCATCGCTGGTGGTTCGCGGCGCCGCTGTCCGCTCCCGCCGCGCAATGATCTCGGTATCGATCAGCGTCGACGTGCCGAACCTCACCGAGGCGATTCGGTTCTACGCCAGTGCCTTTGGTTTCACGAAGTCCTCTGAGCCAGTCCCTGGCGTCGTCGTACTTCGAGCCGGCGATGCCGAGATCTGCTTGCTCGAGAAACGCGCCGGCTCTCTAGCCTCGACTGCCACGCAGGAGACTCGGCACTACGAACGTCATTGGACCCCGGTGCACATGGACGTTCACGTCGACGACTTCGAAGCGGCTCTCGCGAGAGCCCTCGAGGCCGGGGCGAAACAGGAGCAGATCTTCAGGAACCCGGACCGCGGGACCGTGGCGTTTTGCAGCGATCCGTTCGGTCACGGCTTCTGCCTCCTCGAAAGGAGACGGAGGCCGCCGTCAGGGCCCGATCGGGCGGCGGTCTAGGGGTCCTTGCCCGGCGCCGGTTTCGGCGCCGGATTGAACGACGGTGGATCGCTCGCCGGGAACGACTCCCAGGAGGCTTCCTCGACAGGGTCGTTGGGATCCACCCGTGGGCCGTTCTTGGGCTGCTTCGGGACCTTGTTGCTATCGCCGCGCTGTGGATCCTTGACCCGATCCTTGCCAGCGGGCTTCGGGGGCGTCTTCTTGGCTGGGCGTTTGGGGCTCATGCCCTATGTTACCCACTCTTCGCCAGATGTTCCCGGAAGGCGCGGATCCGCGCCGCGTTGGCGCCGAGATCGCTCTCACCGACGCGCGACGTGGAACGCACGTCGACGATGGAGCCGCCGGTGGCGGGTCTGATGCGCACCACGATGTCGTCGACGAAGCGGAACAGGCGCGACGTATCGGTGGCTTCGAGGCGCCCGTCGGCTTGGTCGACGCCGACGATCTGCCAGCCCAGGGCTTCGGCTGCTTTACCCGCGCGATCCATCGCCTCGTTGGGCGGCACATCGAGCCGGATCGGCCCGAGGTCGGGATACGCCTCCTTCTGCAGCGCGATCGAATCAGGTCGTCCCTGAGGGTAGTCGAGCTCGCGGCCCTGTCTGCCGGCGACGCCCTCGCTGGACCCGAATCTCGGCGGATCGCCGGGATCGGTGGTGATGTCATGAATGGGAGGCACGCCACCCGATCGGCTGGCGAGCACCGCCAGCGTCAGGAGCAGCACGCCGCCGATCGCGACCGCCCTCCACGCCGAGGAGCGGCCGGGACGTGCCGGCCGGCCGGCGCGCGCCCGTGTGACGATGAGGCCCACCAACCCGACGATCAGTGTGAGGATCGAGCCCAGCACCATCGCTGCGGCGAAGAGCATGAAGCCCGCCAGCGGCGGCAGCACGCCGGTCGTCGCACCGAGGATGCCGATGAGGACGCCTGCCAGCGTGATCAGCGCCAGATACCACGCGATCTTGGCGACTCGCGACGGGCGTGCGGATGCGGGACTCTGCGCTTGCGCTTGACTCGGGCTCATACCGTGATCTCCCCTCGAAGGTATTCGACCGCCTTGCCCGCGATCGCGACTCGATCGCCGCGGTCCTCGCAGAACAGCTCGCCGCCACGGCTCGACACCTGGAGCGCGTGCAGCTTCGTTCGCTTG
>DATAFT010000140.1:0-5590 GCA_036257295.1 Thermoanaerobaculia bacterium | reverse complement strand
CCATGACGAACGGCGCCTTCGACAAGCTGTTCGACGGCCCGCCGCGCAAGGCGGAGGCGCCGGTCACGCAGAAGGAGATGGATCTCGCGGCGTCCGTGCAGGTGGTGACCGAGGAGATCATGCTGCGCATGGCGCGGCACGTCCACCGCGAGACCGGCGCGGAGAACCTGTGCCTCGCGGGCGGCGTCGCGCTCAACTGTGTCGCCAACGGACGGCTGCTGCGCGAGGGCCCGTTCGAGCAGATCTGGGTGCAGCCGGCAGCCGGCGACGCCGGCGGCGCGCTGGGCGCGGCGCTCTTCGTCTGGCACCAGCTCCTCGGCCGCGATCGCAAGGCCGCCCTGCGCGACAGCCAGCGTGGCTCACGCCTCGGTCCGCGCTTCTCCGCCGCCGAGATCGAGCGATTCCTCGGCGAGCGCGCCGTGCCGCACCGGCGGTGCGCCGACGAGGTCGAGGTGATCGATCGCACCACCGATCTGCTCGCCGCCGGAAAGGTCGTGGGCTGGTTCCAAGGTCCGATGGAGTTCGGTCCGCGCGCCCTGGGCTCGCGCAGCATCCTCGGCGATCCGCGCGATCTCGAGATGCAGGCGACCATGAACCTCAAGATCAAGTTCCGCGAGTCGTTCCGTCCGTTCGCTCCGTCGGTGCTGCGCCGCCGCGTGCACGAGTTCTTCGACACCCGCGTCGAGGAGGACGAGCCCTACATGCTGGTGGTGGCGCCGGTCCACGCCGACAAACGGCTCGAAGTGGCGGAGGGGGACGGGTTCGTCGGGTTCGAGCGGCGCAAGCTGGCGCGATCGGTGATCCCGGCCGTCACGCACGTCGACGGCTCGGCGCGGGTGCAGACCGTGGACGAGGAGCGCAACCCGCGCTACACCAGGCTGATCGAGGCGTTCGAGAAGAAGACCGGCTGCCCGGTGCTGATCAACACCAGCTTCAACGTGCGCGGCGAGCCGATCGTGTGCACCCCGGAGGACGCTTACCGCTGCTTCCTCGCCACCGAGATGGACGCCCTGGTGCTCGAGGACTTCGTGCTGCTCAAGGAGGACCAGCCGGCGAGCGCGCGGGCCGCGGTCGCGGGGTACGAGCGGAGTTTCGATCTCGACTAGTAGGGGCGCAGCTTGTGCGCCCGCGACAGCACCATGATCCCCATCAACCGCAACCCCACCCGCAGCCAGCTCCGCTGGTTCGCGGCCCTGGTCTTCCCGTTGTTCTGGGGGTGGATCGCGTTCCTGGTCTACCGCCGCGCCGAGTGGCCGCGAGTCGCGATCGCCATCGCCGCGGTGGCGATCGTCATCTCGATCGCCGGCCTGATCTCACCCGCCTTCATGCGCCGGGTGTGGATCGCGATGATGGTGGGACTTTCCCCCATCGGCTGGGTGATGTCGCACGTCATCCTCGCCATCATCTATTATCTGGTGCTCACGCCGGTCGGGCTCGCGCTGCGGGCCGCAGGCAAGGACCCGCTGCACCGGCGATTCGATCGCGACGCGCGGACCTATTGGATCGACCGAGACCAAGAGCCCGAGGTCGACCGCTACTTCCGGCAGTACTGAGCAAACGATGCCCAAATCCGAGTTCGAGAGCCGTGCCGAGGAAAGCTCGCCGGGATTCGTGCGCGAGCTGTTCGACTTCCTGCGCCACAACAAGAAGTGGTGGCTCACGCCGATCGTCGTGATGCTGGTCCTGCTCGGCGTGCTGGTGCTGCTGGGCGGCTCGACCGCGGCGCCGTTCATCTACACGTTGTTCTAGGAATAGTCGGAGTCCCGCCGGGCCCGGGTGAATCGTGCTCGCGACGCTGGGCGGCGGGGCGGCCCTCACTTCACCCAGTAGTCGCTCAACAATGGAGGCCTCATGTTGCTTTCAGCACGACTACGGGCGCTCGCCGTCGGCGGCGCCCTAGCGGCAGCCGCGACGCCCGGGCCCTCGCACGCCGCTCCGCCCTGCGTCGCGAGTCCGACGACGCTCTGCATCGACGGCGAGTCCGGCGATCGCCGCTTCACGGTCACGCTCGACTACGCGACCACGCAGAGCGGCGGACTGTCCGGCCAGGCGCAGGCGATTCCGCTGTCGAGTCTCGGCGTGGACCGCGGCGGTCTGTTCTGGTTCTTCGAGCTGCCCAACCCCGAGCTGATCGTGAAGATCCTCAATGCCTGCATCGTCAACAACCATTACTGGGTGTTCCTCTCGGCTGGCACCAATGTGGGCTACACGCTGACCGTCACCGACACCGCCTTCGATCGCGAACGCATCTACCAGAACGCCGATCGCACCACGGCGCAGTCGGTCAACGACATCCTGGCTTTCACCTGCGACGGTTCCGAGCCTCCTCCGCCGCCTCCACCTCCGCCTCCGCCACCGCCCGCCACCGCGCCCTACATCCTCTTCACGCGGCCCGGGAAGTTCTTCACCTCGACCCCGGAGGACCCGGTGGAGACCATCGAGATCCCCGTGGCTGCGAACGAGCAGTTCTACCGGATCACGTTCGAGCTGGGCGTCGAGATCAACGGCTGGAATGCCTCGAATCCGGCCGGGCGTCACAACGTGGCCCGCATCCTGCGCAGCCCGACGCTCGCAGACGGCCTGATCGGCGAGCTCGCTCTCCGCGGTCCGAACCAGAACCTGATGGAGATGAGATCGAACCTCGACCTGCCCGCCGGCCAGTTCCAGATGGAAGCGCGCGAGCTCGAGATCGAACCCTCCGGCAACTACTCGTTCCTCTACACCTACGACACCGAGCGACGCGAGACGATCTTCACCGTCTACCGCGGAATCGTGGTGGGCGACAACCGCCTCGCGCGCCTGTTCGGCACCGCCACCGGCGACTTCCCCATCACCGCCGTTGGAAATACGTTCCGGCTGACCTTTGGCAACGACCCGGCGACCGGCGACCCCGACGCGGTGCCGACCTACGGCTGGATCTACAAGAACCTCAAGATCTACCTGGAACGATTCAAGGAGTGAAGTCGGCGCTCGCCCGGTCGAAGGTCGCGATGTCGTCGATGCCGATCCACTCGCCATCGCCCGGCACCTCGTCGACGATCGCCAGCACCGCCGGCTGGCCGATCAACGCCTTGACGCCCCAGACCACGCCCTGGAGCCGCTCGGTCTTCCCGCCCCACCAGGACCGCTTGACCTCGTCGCCAACGCGCAGCTCGATCCGCGTGCCGGGCCCGCCGAAGTCGAACATCAGGAACGACAGCGCGTCGCGCTCGATGGTGAACGGGCGGCTGCGCATCTCCACCGCTTCCTCGCCGCCGGAGCCGTGGCTGAGCGCGGCATGTCGACCGACCAGCATCGCCACGCCGCGCGTCACGGCGAGCGGCTCGAGATCGGACGCGGCGGCGCCGAAGCCGATCTCCCAGAACGCGCCGTAGCCGCCGCCGGCGGCCTCGAAATCGTCGACCACCGTGAACTGCTCGTAGCGGCTGGTCTGCACGTGATCGGCGGCGAGGAAGCCGTCCTCGGTGTCGGCGTCGTCGAACTGCAGGACGCCGACCTTTCCCTTCCAACTCCATACCGGCCAGTAGACGTCGTGCATCTGCAGCGGGCGCTTGCCATCGCCCCCCTGCTCGAGCACGATCTGACCGTCGACGATGAAGCGCGCCCGGGTGTAGTTGCGATCGGTGCCGCCGAAACGGAACGAGATCTCGTCGAAGTCGATCACGAACGGCGGGCTCGACAGCGAGGCCCAGAGACTGCGCGGTCCGGCGGTGTTGAGGTAGTCCTCGGCGACCGGCCGGCGCGCGAACTGGACCGGCCGCGGCTGGCCGACGAAGTCGGTGATCGGGCCGCCGGTCACCCAGCCGGAATCGACGCCGCGCTCGAAGTTCCAGTGCAGCGGGTGGCGCATCAGCGCGGGATGATCGGGATGATAGGCATCGCGCGCCAGCCAATGCTCCGCGAGCGCCGGAAAGCGCTCGGTGAAGATCGAGCGGCGCACGTACAGGATGCGCGCCGGCACCGGATAGTAGAGCGGCAGGTAGTCGTCGAGCGTGAGGCCCATCCAGTAGAGCGGCGGGGTGACGATGAGGCCGGGTCGATGGACGCGCACGATGTCGTCGGGCTTTGTCCTGCGCTCCTCCGGGCCGTGGTAGTAGATGCCCTTCGTGATCAGGCCCGCCCCGTCGATCATCGGGCTACCGCTCCAGTAGGCGAAGTAGCCCGGCTCGTGCATGAGCACCGAGACATCGTTGAGCTTCACGTCCTTGATCCAGCGCGCCAGCGTGAGGTAAACGCCGGTGCGCGCGCGATAGAACGAGCTCACGGCCCATCGCTGAGCATGGGCGTCGAGCTTTTGCGGCAGGAAGAGGAGCGTTACCAGCACCAATGCCGCGACCGGAAGCGCTCGGAGCGCTCGACTGACGCGCGCCGCCGCGGCGGGCCGCGCCACCTCGAGGCGCCGGCGGCGGGTGACTTCGCCCCAGGCCAACAGCGCGAGCAGCAGCAGGAAGTAGATGGCGGGCGTGAGGTACCAGAAGTGTTCGATCGGCGGCGCGATCCACGAGTAGCCGAGCCACAGCAGGATCGGGAAGGCCAGCAGCAGGGCGAGCAATCGCTCGCGCGCGAAGAGCCGGGGTGCGACTGCGAAGATCGGGCCGATCAGGGTCAGGATCAGAAGGCTGACCACGATCTTCGGCACCAGGTAGTCGGGCCAGAAGTGGAAGAGCGGCGACAGGAAGGCGTGGATCTGGCGAACCACCGACTCGAACATGTACTCGACGGTCTCGACGTCGCCGGTCTTGGCGGCCAGAGTGTTGGGAAACACCGAGCCGAAGTAGAGCTGGGCGAACACCAGCCAAGGCGCGACGACCCCGAGCGCGCACAGGCCCTCACGCCACGGCACCTTGCTGGCCCATCCCCGGTTCGGGCGGGGGGGGCGAGTGCGCCACAGCAGGATCGCGAACAGAGAGACGGCGAAGACCGCCGCGTCGTAGCGGGTGAGGAGCGCGAAGCCGACCAACAATCCGGTCGCGGTGCGGTGACGGTCGAGCGCAGCGCGAAGCGACGCGAACAGGAGCATCAGATAGAACGGGATCTCCATCCCGAAGAAGAAGTCGACGTCGCAGGCGCCCCAGATCACGATGGTGGCGAACAGGATCGAGAGAGCGGGGTGACCGTAGCGCCGCAGGATCCCGGCCCCGAGCAGGGCGGTCGCCGAGAGCGATGCTGAGAACAAGACGCCGGAGGTGGCCGCGATGTCGAGCCCGAAGAGGCCGGCGAGGCCCAGCACCATGGTGTAGAGCGGCGTCGAGGTTCCCAGCACGCGCTCGCCTGGGTTGAACACGAAGCCACGGCCGGCGGCGAGGTTCTGCGCGTAGCGATAGGTGATGTAGGCGTCCTCCATCACGTAGTCGCGATAGGCCATGAAGGTGACGACGGCGCCGAAGACCGCCAACGCGAGCGCAGTCCACTGCGCCAGCGACGGCCTTGCGACCCAGCGCGAGAGGGTGGAAGACACGACGGAGGTTGGGGTCACGGCTCGGCGGTGGGTCGGCTGGAGAAGAGCGGGGGAAGGATACTCATTTCAGACCACGAATAGCCGGGGTCTCGCTCTCCGGACAGTGCCGTGCATACACCCGGTTCTACGCGC
>DATAFT010000107.1:0-2922 GCA_036257295.1 Thermoanaerobaculia bacterium | reverse complement strand
GCGCGAGATCGAGGCAGGCGGCGCGGACGGGAACCAGCGCGGCGATCTCGCGGGCGAGTCGAGGCGCGCGGCCCTTCTCGGCCAGACGCAGCGCGGTGTCGGGATCGCCCGCCACCACCACGTCGCTCGCCTCGACCCGCGATCCATCGTCGAGCACGACCGCAGCCACCCTTCCGTTCTCCAGCACCAGTCGATCTGCGCGCGCGCGCGTGGTGATCACCACACCCGCTTCGCGCGCGCGGCGCTCGAGTCCCTGAACCAACACGCCCCATCCGCCGTCGAGGTAGAGGACGTTGGCCGCCAGCGCGAGCTGGATCTGATGGATCGCGGCGGCGGCGTCGAGCTGGTCGGGCGCGTTGGCGTAGGTGGCGACCCGCACCAGACCTCCGAGCAGAAGCCGCACTCGCTCGCTCTGCGGACCCGCGGCGATCCACTCGGCGACGGTCTTGCCGCGCCAGGGCGCGAGGTCCACCTTGGGCAGACTGGCGAGCAGGCGCGCCACCTGGAGCTTCTCGCGGAACGAGAACAACGTGGTGCGGAAGAGCGAGGCCGGCGCCGCCGGCAGGACGTGGAGCTCACCGCCGACGCCGGCGAAGAGGCCGGTCGATGCCGGCGGATGCCCGTTGAACTCGACGCCGAGCTCGCGCAGCACGCGGATGGCGTCGCCCTTGGCGTAGAGCGCGTGGGGCCCGAGGTTGAACGAGTAGCCGTTTTGATGCTCGGTCTGAGCGCGCCCGCCCAGACTCTCTGCGCTCTCGAATAGTCGCACGTCGCGCCCGCGACGAGCGGCGAGGATGGCCGCCACCAGACCGGCGAGACCGCCGCCGACTACAACCACCGGTTGCTTGTCGTTGCTCATTGGTTTCCTCCCGCTGCGGCCTGACGCCGCGCACCCCTCACGAACGGGAGAACCGAAAGGTTACAAGAAGGTGCGGGGAGCGGCACGCTAGGATCCGCCCACCATGGACGATCAGCCGCCGGCGGCCGCGCCCGAGGTGGCGGCGTCGCCGGGCGGGCGCGCCGCGGTCCTGGCGGCGCCGGAGTCACGGTGGCGGCTCGCGATCGCCACGGCGCTCGCCCTCGCCGCCGGGTGGGCGGTCTACATCCACTTCGCCACCGACGTCGTTCCCTTCGACGACGCCTACATCAGCTTCCGCTATGCCGAGCACCTGGTTTCCGGCCGGGGACTGGTCTACAACATCGGCGAGCGCGTGTTCGGATCCTCGACGCCGCTCTACGTGCTCTGGCTCGCGGCCTTGCGCTGGCTTCTCCCCGGCGATCTCGCCACCGCGGCGGTGCGCGCCAACGCCATCGGGTTCGCGGCAGCCGCCTTCCTCGCCGGACGCTTGGCGCGCCGGCTCACCAACGCGCCCTGGGTCGGCGCCACCGTGACGGCGGCGCTTCTCGTCAACCCCATGCTGCTCGCTATCTCGACCGGCGGCATGGAGTCGTTCTGGTTCCTGGCGCTGGCGTTTGCCGCGGTGCTGGTCCTGATTGGCGAACGGCCGAAGCCGTGGCTGTTCGGCCTGCTCGCCGGGCTCGCGATCCTCACCCGCGCCGAGGGCGTGCTGCTCGCGCCGATCGCGTTGGTGGTCCTGGCGAGACGCCCGCGCGACCTGCTCCGCGCCGCGGCGGGCGCGGCTTTGCCGCTCGGTGCCTGGGCGCTCTTCTCCACTCTCTACTACGGCTCGCCGATCCCGCAGTCGGTGATCGCCAAGGCGACGCCGATCTATCTGCTGCCGCCGACGTTCACGCTGGAGCAGATCGCCGGCAACCTCGACACCTGGATCAGCGGCGACCGCTTCGGCGTCTTCGCCTGGCGTCGCTGGGCGATCGCCGCGCTGCTCGCCGTCGCGACGGCCGCGACGGTGGCGCTCCCCGCGGCGCGGCGACGCGGCGCCTGGATCCCGGCCGCGATGCTGTTCGGACTGGTGGCGATCTACGGCATCGCCAACACGCTCTACTTCGAGTGGTACTGGCCGCCGGTGAGCGTGACGCTCCTGCTCGCGTCGGTGGTCGGTCTCACCGTGCTCGGGACCGAGTTGCGCGATCGGCTGCGCGGGCTGGCAGGCGAGCGGGCGGCGCGCGCGGTGCGCCTCGGCGGTGCCGCGACCCTCGTCGTGTGGCTGGCGGCCTTGTCGTTGGCGCCGCTCCGCCACTACGAGCAGACCGCGGCCACGCCGATCTCCTACGTCCACATCAGCCCGGTGCGGCGCCGGGTGCTGGCCTATCTCGCCGCCGGCGAGACGCTGGCGCGGGTGGCAGCGCCCACCGACAGTGTGGCGGCCCCCGAGTTCGGCGCGCTGGGCGCCACCTATCCGGGCCGGATCCTCGACCCTTGCGGCCTGATCAGTCGCGAGGCGCTACCCTTCCTCCCCATCCCCCGCGAGCAGCAGGCGCGCGTCGGCGCCGGCGCGATCTCGGTCGACTTCGTGCAGGCCACCAGCCCGGACTGGATCGTGGCGCTGCCCATCTTCACCAGCGCCAGCCTACGCACGTCGGAGTGGTTCAATCAGCACTACCGCGTCGAGGGCACGATGCCGCTTCCCTTCGTGGTCTGGGAGAGCGAGGTCCTGGTGATCTACCGCAAGCGGCCCCCTGGCTAACGAGCCGGCGGGATGACCATTCGAGCCATGTTGCTCAACTCGGACATGTACGCCAAACCCGTAGCATTCGTGGCAAGAATCAGAACGATCTGATCTTCCGAATAAACGCGGAAGTCGGCGAAGAAAATGCCGTTGCTACCGTTGTGCTCGAAGACCGTTCTTCCTTCCCGGGTCTTTCCGATGGACCACCCGTAGCCGTAGTGCGTGTCACCACCGAGGGACCCCTCGCTGACGTACGGCGTGAAGTACTTCTCTTTCGCTTGCTTGGAGAGCACCTCTTCCCCCTGCAGCGCGACCGACCAGCGGTACATATCGC
>DATAFT010000099.1:0-4211 GCA_036257295.1 Thermoanaerobaculia bacterium | reverse complement strand
GCGCTTGCCGGCGACACGCAGCATGTTGGAGAAGATGCGCTTGCACAGCGCCGCCTTGTCGATCATCAAGTCGAGGTCCTGCGCCAGCGTCTGCGGGTCGACGCGGCCTTCGCGCAGATCCTCGCGCGCCTGCTCGGCGAGCGGCAGGATGGCGCCTATCGCGTTGTTGACGTCATGCGCCACCGCGCGCGCGAGCGTCACCAGGCCGGCTCGGATCTCGGCCTGCATCGCCTGGTCCTCGAGCGCCTGCTTGACCCGCACGTTGCGCAGCGAGACCGCCGCCGACGGTAAGAGGCGCTCGACCACCCGCGCGTCGTGATCGTCGAAGGCGCGGCCGCGGTGGTCGGCGATCTTGAGCATGCCGAGGAACTCGTCGTCGAAGAACAGCGGTGCGCAGAGTAGGTCGCGCACCTCGGGGATGCCGCGGCCGCGGTAGTAGTCGAGCAGCTCGCACAACGTACGGTCGCTGAAGGCGAGCGCGCCGCGCGGCTCCAGGCGCCGCACCACGGACGAACCCCGCAGCGCCGCGAGCAGCTCGGGCGTCGCCTTCACCTCGTGACCGATGAAGGCGCTCTTGGCCTTGGCCCACACGATCTTCTCCGCGGCGACGCGGAACATCCCGGCTTCCTCGTGCCAGGTGAGGAGCGCAGCCGAGTGGTCGTAGCGGACGAGCTGATGAAGACCGTCGAGGATCTGATACGCGAGATCCTGCGGTCGCAGCGCCGAGACCACCTTCTCGCGGATGCGATCGAGCACACGCGCGAGCCGGTCCTCGTTGCGCCGCTCGAGATCCTGCTCGAGCACGGCGGCGAGTCGTCCCAGCCGTCGTCCCTGGCCGATCGCGAACGCGCCGTCGGCGCGCGCGGCTCCCAGGACACCGTGAAGGCGCCCGTTCACCTGCACCTTCTGGAGCAGGACGTTGGGCGGCAGCGACAACGCGGTCCCCGGCAGCAGCGCGGCGACGGTCGAAACGAGAGCGGTGGCCGCCGCGGAAGGGCTGTTGTTCGACAACCCGGCGCCCGCGACGCCCGCCGTGACCGCAGCCGGTCGCCTCGCGCCACCGTCATTCGTCGTCTCGTCGATCAACGACTGCGACAGGTCGAACGCGCATTGGCGTTCATCGCCCGCGACCAGCCTCTCGCCGCCGCCGGCGAGCCCGCGATCGAGCCAGGCGGCGTCGGCACCGAGGTCGAGTCGAACCGCCTCGAGCACGTGGTCGTAGACCTTGTGCCGCTTCTCGAGCCGGCGCAAGTTGCCTTCGAGCACGGGCACCAGGAGCGCCGAGGGGACCACTGTCAAATCGATCATCATGGACCTTCTTGGTGTGAGGCACGCCCGCGCGCAGGGGCGAGCGGCAGCTCAGATCCCGAACAACTGGATGGCGAGGCCGGAGGCGGCGATCGCGAGCCCCGCCAGCGTGTTGGCGTGGCCCTCGAGCCGCTTGAACACCGGCAGCGCCAACCCGTAGAAGCCCGCCGTCACCAGCAGCAGCATGGTGCCGATGGTGGTCACGCCGAACGCCACCGTGACCGGGACCGCGGCCCACGCCCCGAGATCGAACGCCGGCACCATCAGCAGCGGGATCAGCGGCTCGCACGGACCGAGCACGAAGATCACGAACAGGCTCCAGGCGGTGAGCGCCGCCGGCGACAGCTTCGATCCATGAGCGTGACTGGGCCCCGATTCGCCGTGCGCGTGCACCATGCCGTCGTGCGAGTGCACGTGCCGCTGCCTGCGGCGCCCGCGCGCGAGCGACCAGCCGGCGTAGGCGAGCCCGAACACGATCAGGAACCACGCCGCGAACGAGCCGCGGGTGGCCTCCACCCACTCCAGATGGCCGAGGGCGACTCCCAGGCCGATGCCGAGCACGCCCAGCACCACCGACGACGCGACGTGGCCGGCCCCGCACAGCGCCGTGATGGCCACCGTCTTGCGATACGACCAGCCCTGCGCCCGACCGAGCACCACGAACGGCAGCGTGTGGTCGATCCCGATCAGGGTGTGGAGAAAGCCGATGCTGACGGCCGAGACGACCAGGATCTGGACGTGCTCCATCGTTCAGCCATCATAGTCGCCCGTGCCCGCGAGACAAAGACGGGTATCGCCCCAACGCACTAGGCGACCGATCCGGTCCGCCGGATCGGATCGCCCAATGTGATACCTAGCAGGGCGCTGACACACTGCCTTTTCCAGCGCCCTGCTAGGCGGCGCCGATGACGGCGCGATACTCTGCCGGCCCTTGAATCAGCCGTCGCCGGCCGGATTCCAGCCCCCCCCTCCCCAACCGGGGATGGGCCAGCGCCTGCGCCTCACCGGACTCCTCGCAGCGATCGCGGTCGGAGCGCTGCTGCTACTGGTCCCGGCCCCCGCGGGGCTCACCGCCGCCGGGTGGCGGATGGCGGCACTGTTCGCGGTCGCCCTGGTGCTGTGGGCGACCGAGGCCATCCCCATCGCCGTTACCGCGCTGCTGGTCCTCGTCCTCCAGCCCCTTCTGGGTATCGCCGATCTGCGCTCGGCGTTCACCGCCTCGATGAGCCCGGTGCTCTTCTTCGTGCTCGGCATGTTCTGCATCTCGACTGCGTTTCAGACCTCGGGGCTCGACCGCCGCTTCGCGCTCACCCTGCTCGCTCGCGCCGGCGCCGACAGCCGCCGGATCCTGCTCGCGTTCATGGTCGGCACCTCGGCGATCTCGACCATCATGTCCGACGTGCCGGCGTGCGCGATCTTCATGGCGATCGCGTTGGGACTCTTCGCGGAGAACGACGTGCGTCCGGGTGAGTCGCGGTTCGGCAAGGCGGTGATGATCGGCATTCCTTTGGCGTCGTTGATCGGCGGCGTGGCGACGCCGGCCGGCAGCTCGATCAACATCCTCGGCATCGAGTTCATCGAGAAGTTCGGCGGGGTGCGAGTGCCGTTCCTGCACTGGATGGCGATCGGCGTGCCGATGGCCTTGATCATGACTCCGCTGGCGTGGTGGGTGATCGCGCGCTGCTTCCCACCGGAGCGCGCGTCGATCGGCGACGTGGGCGCGTTTCGCCGCGAGCTCGAGGCGCTGGGGCCGCTCAGGACCGGCGAGTGGAAGCTGATCGGCTTCCTCACTGTGATGCTGGCGCTGTGGATCGCGAGCACCTGGGTCAAGGCGCTCGACGTGACGCTGGTTGCGCTGGCCGGGTCGATTGCGATGTTCCTGCCCGGCATCGGGCTGCTCGAATGGAAGCAGGTCGAGCGCGGCACCAGCTGGGACACGTTGATCATGATCGCGGGGGTGAGCTCCATCGGCGTGGCGTCGGTCGAGACCGGGCTCGCCACGTGGATGGTCGAAGGGGCGATGGGCGGCCTCGACCGCTGGTCGCCGCTGGTGATCGTGGCGGCGATCAGCGTGTTCACCGTGCTGGTCCATCTGGTGCTCCCGATCGGACCCGTGATCAACGCGACGCTCATTCCGCCGATCGCGCTGCTGGCGAAGGAGACGGGCCAGAACCCGGTTCTCTACGCGCTGCCGGTCGCCTTCACCGCGTCGTGCGCGTTCCTGCTGCCGCTCGACCCGGTGCCGCTGCTCACCTACGGGCGCGGCTACTACCGCATGCTCGACATGCTGACGCCCGGCGCGATCTTGA
Source organism: Thermoanaerobaculia bacterium (assembly GCA_036257295.1). Taxonomy (GTDB): domain Bacteria; phylum Acidobacteriota; class Thermoanaerobaculia; order Multivoradales; family Multivoraceae; genus DATAFT01. The sequence goes on along the minus strand of DATAFT010000099.1, from coordinate 594 downwards.
GCGCGATCTGGGTGGTGGTGATGACCATTCTGATGATGGTGGTTGCACCCGCTGTCGGGCTGCTCTGAGGCCGGCGGCGGCAATCGTCCTCGAAGCGACGGACTCGGCGCGCGATCAGACCGGCACCGCGGCGAAGCGGTAGCCCGCTTCGGCCACCCGTCGTCTGACCCGCTCGCGCGCCTGCTCGAGGATGCGCTCGACCTCCGCTGCCGGAAGGCTCAACCCTTCGGCCAGCTCGATCGAGCCGAGGCCTTCGGCGTGGTGTCGCTTCACCGGCCGTTGTCGATCTGCCAGGCAGCCCTGTCGTCCGAGAGCGTGACGCGCCGCAGCGGCAGCACCGCCTCGAGAATCTCGAGATAGGGCGAGCCACTATCGAGCGCATACCAGGATGAGCTCGAATAGTCGTAGACGATCGTCTTCGCTGCCTCGCTGGCGTCGATGATCCAGCCGGTGCTGTCGCGGCGCAGGAAGGTCGGACCGAGCTCGGGTGCATCCTCGTAGTACGCGACCGCTCGCGGTTCGCGAATCTCGATGCGGTAGGGGCGGTCCCACTGCCGCGCGATCTCGCGCAGCCGGTCGGGATCCCAGCTTGTC
>DATAFT010000088.1:0-3069 GCA_036257295.1 Thermoanaerobaculia bacterium | reverse complement strand
GCTCGATTCGGTCGAGCTCGAGCGCGGTCGGGTCGAGCGATCGCTCGAGCGTGGAGACGTCACGTGAGAGGTCGCTCTCGAGGCGGGTGAGGTCCTCGCGGGCGGTCTCGACGCCGCGCTCGGCGCGCGCCACGTCCTCTTTTTCTTCGGACGCGCGTCCGGCTCCACGCAGCGTCGAGCGCGCCCGGGTGACGTTGGTGACGCTCGCGAGCTTGCGGCCGAACAACGCGCCGGCGATGGTGGCCCCGGTCGAGATCGCGGTGTCGAGCCGCGCGCGACCGACTTGGGACTGCTCGCGCTCCACGCGCTCCTCGCCGCGGTGGATCTTCTCCTGGAGCGCCGCTATCTTCGGAGCGTAGCGCCGGCGAAGCTCCTCCACCTCGCGGTCGCGCCGCTCGCGCGCGAGGTGCGCCAGGCGGGCTCGAAAGTCGCCCTCGCTCTCGCCGGCGCTCGACTGCGCCTCGACCGCGGCGCTCTTCCACAGCACCAGCCGCTGGTCGCGATAGAGCACCGCCTCGAGCTGTTTGCGCCAAGCCGCCCAGCTCTTGGCGCGCAGGACGGGTGTGGGCGCCGGCTCGAACGAAGCGCCATCTCTCGGTGAGGTCTCGAGCGCGAGCGCGTCCAACGCAGTCTCTTTCCACTCCAGCGTCGAGTCGGTGGCTGGAGGAGCAGCCATCACCAGCCGCTCCTGCCACTGATCGACACTGGCCGCCGCCTTGACGAAGTGCACGCGCGCGCGGGCGAGCAGTCGCGGGCGATAGACCAACCGCGAGCGATCACCCACCGGCCGCGAGGCCGGAACGAACCGCTCTTCGATCTCGGGCGGAAGCATCGGTCGCGCGCCGCCGCCGGCGGCGGCAAAGGCGGGGTCCGGCGGCGTCGGCGGGCGCAACGCCTCCGCCGCGGCCGGCGCGGGCGCCGCGGTCGCGGCGCTCTTGCGCGGCGCCATCAACCGCTGGATCTGCTCGCGCTGGAGAGGCCCACGCAGGTACGACATCGCCCATCGCGTCTGGAACAGGAGCGGCTTGTCCTCGTGCACGTTGTGAGCGAGAAACACGCGGCCGGGAAGACCGGCCAACACCTCGTCCATCTCCCGCGGGTCGAACGCGGCCCCGGTCGCGGCGGCGGCCCCTTCCAGTCCTTCGAGCACGCGCAGCTTGTCGCGCTCGGTCTGGAGCCGGCCCAGAAACCACGTTCCAGTGTTGGCGAGGCCCTTGTAGTCGAGATCGGCGGGGTTCTGTGTCGCCAGCAGGACGCCGAGTCCCGACGCCCGCGCCTGCTTGAGCAGCGTGAGCATCGGCTTCTTCGACGGCGGCGCGGCGATGGGCGGGAAGTAGCCGAAGATCTCGTCCATGTAGAGCAATGCGCGCAGGCTCGAAGTGCCGGACTGCGCGCGCACCCACGAGACCAGCTCGTTGAGGAGCGTGGTGACGAAGAACATCCGTTCGCCGTCGCCGAGGTGAGAGATCGACAGGATGGCGATGCGCGGCCGGCCGTCCGGCGCGGTCAACAGCCGGTTGATCTCGAGCGGCTCGCCGTCGAGCCAGGCGGCGAACGTCGGCGACGCCAACAGGTGGTTGCAGCGCATCGCGAGGTCGAGGCGGCGCGGCGTGGGCAGGAACGACTCGAGATCGAACACGCCGACGGTGTCGAACGGCGGCGTCTGGACTTCTCGGATCAAGGTCGGCAGATCGAGACTTCGGCCCTGCGTCCACGCCTGCTCGAGGATCTTCGCGAGCAGGATCGGCTCGGGGCTGGCCCATGGGAGGGGGTTCCGGGGGGGGCTGCGCAGCGGGTCGGCCTCGAGGCCGAGCAGCGCCACCAACCCCGCGACCGTGCCCTCGATCCGATCTGCCAACGCCTCGCGATCGGACAGCAGCTCCGCCGGCGGCGGCGCGAACGAGCGCAGGAGTCGCAGCGGCAGGCCGGCGGTCGACCCCGGCGTGTAGATGGCGATGTCGCAGGCGGCGCGCAGCCGCGCGATCCGTCCACCGTCCTGTCCCCACTGGGCCAAGCCGTCGCGCCATTGCGTCGCCACCCCGGCGGCATAGGCGGCCGGATCCTGACCACGACGGCGGGCCTCGGCGGGATCGACCCACGGCTCGAAGTCGCGAGCGGCGAGATCGGGGAAGAGCAGCGCCAGGTTCGGCAGATCGCCCTTGGGGTCGATCGCGATCGCCGGGATGCCGTCGAGCGCTGCCTCCTCGAGCAGCGAGATGCAGAGCCCGGTCTTGCCGCTGCCGGTCATGCCGGCGCACACGGCGTGGGTGGTCAGATCCTTCGAGTCGTAGAGGTAGTTCTCCGCTGTCGCCTTGCCCGCGGCGCGATCGAAGCGACGGCCGAGATAGAAGACGCCGAGCTTCTCGTAGTCGGCTGCGGATGGAGACGTCGCCGGCTCGGCCATCGACGCCGCCCTACACCTTCTCGGTGCCGTCGAACGCCCAGACGTCGGCACGGCAGACGTAGCGCAGCCGTGGCAGGGTCATGGTGCCGGCGGTGAGCGAGGCCGAGACCGGATAGGTAGGGTCGAGCTCGGCGACGCCCCAGGCCTCGCCGTCGAAGGCGGTGACCTGAGGCTCGCCGCGCTCCGCGCGCTCGACGGTGAACGCGGGATCGACCTGCACCAGACGGAGGCCCCTGGGCGTCTTTGCCAGGTTCATGTTGGCCACGTACTGCACGTCCGCGGTCGAGAGCGGCTCGGGATCGCGCAACCCGAGCCCGAGCACCTCCTGCCCGTCGATCGTCACCTCGGCGCGAATCTCGTCGTAGAAGCGCCGCAGGTGAATCTCGCCGGACACCGTGCTGTAGCCCCAGCGCGACGACAGCGCGGTGGCGACGGCGGCGTTGTCGACCGCCGCCGCGATCAGGAAGCCGCGTGGGCGCACGCCGCTCCTGCACTCGATCCGTATCTGCGCCATCGCGAAGGGACCCCACGGGCTCGCGCCCACCCGCTGCACCGTGAATCCGACCACGCCGGGCAGCGTGGGATGGAGCGCCGGCGGCAGCAGCCTCTCCGCGAGGCCGCTCGAGAACTCGCACAGGACCTGGAGCGTCTGCACGTCCTCCAGC
>DATAFT010000080.1:0-26826 GCA_036257295.1 Thermoanaerobaculia bacterium | reverse complement strand
TTCTCGCTGATCGAGGCGCTGATCGCGCTGATGCTGGTCGGCATCGCCCTGCTGCTCGACCTCGGACTGCAGGCGCAGTCGCGTGAGATCGAGGACCGCCTGGCGGTCGAGGCCGAGCTCCTGCGCCGCGCCGAGGCGGCGATCGAGAGCGTGCGCGCCGGCGAGCATCCGATGCGCAGCGGTGCAATCGATCCGGCGCAGGCCTGGCCCAGCGCGGCGGCTCCCGAGCTCGCGATGATCATGGTGGTCGACGGCACCGAGGTGCCGGGGCTGTGCCGCGTCACGGTCCGGGGCCAGATGCGCGGAAAGCGCGGCCGACCTCACGACGTCGAGCTCGAGACGCTGATCTGGCGCGCGGGGTGGCCATGCCAGTGATCGATGGCGATCCGCGTGGCGGGAGCGGCGATGGGCGTGCAGGCTTCACGTTGGTCGAGGTGCTGGTCACGCTGGGCGTGCTGGCGGTCGGTCTCGCGCTCGCCAGCCGCCTGCTCATCGAATCGCAGCTCGGGCTGGTGCGCACCAGCGCGGAGCTCGGCAACCCGATGCCACGCTACGCGCTGGAGCGTTTACGGTCCGATCTCGAGCAGGCGGATGCGGTACCCGTGTTGCTTCCCGGGGTATGGGGTTCGTCGCCGATGGTGTTGATCTTCCCGGGTGGTGGTCGCGTCGCGTGGGCGCGATCCGAGGTGGGCGATATCGAGCGCGTGATCCTAGATCCGGCGGGCAGACCCGACGTGCGTCACGTGGCGCTGCGCGACGTCGCCGAGTGGCGCTGGCGGTTGGCGGCCCCGCGACTGGTGGACCTCGAGCTCACGTACCAGGCTCGCGACACGTCACGGGTTCCGCTGGCGGACGTCGCTCGCACCTGGTCGCCACCGGCGATCGAGCGCGCCGTCTGGATGCGGGTGGGCCTCCGCGCCGAGCCGAGCGCGCCGTGAGGAGCGGCGCGTCGCATCGGTCGCGGCGGCGATCCACCGAAACCGGAGAGGCCCTCCTGTTCGCGGTCTTCGCCCTGCTCATGCTCAGTCTCTCCCTGGCGCTGCTCACGCTCACCATGCGGCTGCGGCTCGAGGAGCAGCAGCGCGAAGTTCGGCGAGCGCATCTCGACCTCCTGCTCGACGGCGCGGTGGCGGAGACCCTCGGCCGGCTCGCCGTCGATCCGCACTTCTCCGGCGTCGCGCCGCGTTCCTACGGTGATGGCGAGGGATGGAGCGAGGTCGAGCGTCTGGGCGCCGGGCACGCGCGGGTAGAAGCGGGCGCGCGGGTGGGGGGGCGCCAGGTCTCCGGCCGCGCGGTGGTGCGCCTCGTTCCCGGACCGCCGCGCGTGGTGCGATGGGAGCGCGGGCCCGAGCCTCCCTGACTCACCCCGGCGGCGCCGCTCCGGTGTCAACGTAGATGCGCACGTCCTTCGCCCCGGTCTCGCGAGCCGGACAGACGAAGAGTGCCGGCTCGGTGCAGAACGCCGTACCGCTCCAGACGTCGTCGCTCGCCTTGGGCTCACAGGTGGTCGAGATGTAGAGCTCGTTCGGCGCCGCCGCCGGTCGTAGCTCCGCTGCATGGATGGTCTTGCCGGGAAGGAAGAACTTCCATCCGTCACGAACGTGCAGCAAACCCATCGTCGCGGTGGTGGTCGCGTTGCCGCCGACGCACAACTCGGGCGCCTGCCGCAGCACGGGCGTCGACTCGATCTCGCTGAGAGCGAAATAGAGCAGGTGGTTGTCCAGGTCCGGCCGGCGCCCTTGCTCCTCGCTGAAGAAGCGGTACGCGGGGCCAGCGGCCGCGAGCAGGACCGAGGATAGGGTGACGACCTCTACTGCCCGGATCGCCCAGCGGTTCCGCAGCCACGCGGCGGCCCGCCAGACCGCGCCCAGGCCGGCCGCGGTCGCGACGGCGATCACCGGCAGGAGCGGCGTGAGTCGATGATCGTTGTTGACGAAGTCGGTCATCGCGCTGTTGGTCAACGGCAACAGCAGAGCGAAGAACAGCACCGTCCAGTAGATGCGCAGCGGCACGGCCAGGAACCCCAGCGCGGCGCCGAAGGCGAACAACCCGGCGAGCGCGGGCGAGGGGATGAGCGGCTGGCGCTTCGGGAACCACGAGGTGGTCGGTTGATCGAAGAAGACGTGCAACGACGTCTCGTAGTCCTCGAGCACGGTGTGGAGTTGCAGGCCGAGACCTGGGTGTCCCAGGCGCTGGCGCGAGACGAAGCGGTCGAGATCGGTGACCTGCAGCAGCGGTCCGAATCCGATCAGGACGCCGAGCAGGGCCGTCGCGCCGCCTGAGACGGCGCGCTTCCACCGGTGAGCGCAGGTGCACGCTCGCCATAGCGCGACCAACGCGGCGAGGCCGAGGGCGGCGAACCCCGCCACCTTGACGCCGCCGTGGAAGTAGACGGACAAGCCGGCCAGCGCACCGAGCAGCCCGAGCTTGCGAGCGGGCACGTTCGGCTCGAGCGCGGCAATCAGCGCTCCGAGGACCGCGATCATCAGCAACGGGTTGAACGCGACCACCGGCTCGCTGCGCGCGTAGAAGAGGTAGACCGGCAGCGCGAGCATCAGCAGGGCGGCGGCGGCGGACAGCGTCAAGGGGAGGAAGCGTCGTGCCCAGAAGAAGAGGAGCGGCGGCGCGACGATGCCGGCGAGCGCCGCCAGGCCCTTGAACGCGAGGCTCGAGGTCGGGAACATCCAGTAGAACGGAACACCGAGGAGCGGCACCAGGAGGCTGTAGCCGCCGTAGTAGCCGTAGTCGAAGATCCGGGTGATCTCGCCATCGGCGATCCAGCGCGCGAGCAGGCCGCCGTCCCGAACCGGGTCGTTCGCGATCATGAGTGGATAGATCTCGAGCGAGGGCAGGATCAACGCGGCCGCGATCGCCGCCAGCGCCGCCATCGCAACCAGATCGGCTCGGCGCAAACGAGCGCGACGCGCTCTCTCGTCCGCCGGCGCTCTGCAAGCCAGGCACCAGAGGGCGAGCCCCGCCGCCCACAGCGCGACGGCCGACCACTGGGTGTCCTGCGGCCGGCTGCGATAGACGATAGCGATCGCAGCGGACGCCGAGACGACCGCGGCCAGCCCGAACCCGAACCACGGGGGCAGGACCGCGCGCCCAGCCTCGCGTGAGCTTCGATCGCGAGGCGCGCCGTCGGGAGCGATCTCGACCATGGGCTGGGGGAGAGCTATCACAGGCCCGCGGCGGTGTCGCGACCGCGCGCCGCCGCCGATAGAATGAAGGGTGGCCATGGCCCACGAGATCAAGCAGGGATCCTCCGCGGCGATCACCATCACCAGCCCGTTCGAGGACAGCTCGACCCGGCACAGATTCAACCCCGACGCGGTGCTGCGCGACTATCGGGTCGGCGTTCGCAGCCGGCACATCAGCGTCCTGGGCCGCGCCGAGGTGCTCGCTGGCCGCGCCAAGTTCGGGATCTTCGGCGATGGCAAGGAAGTAGCCCAGCTCGCGATGGCTTACGCCTTCCGCAAGGGCGACATCCGGTCCGGCTACTACCGCGATCAGACCTTCATGCTGGCGCTGGGCGCGATCACCGTCCGCGAGTTCTTCGCCCAGCTCTACGCCCACGCCGACCTCGAAGCGGAGCCGGCGTTCGGCGGTCGCTCGATGACCGGGCACTTCGCCACCCGCATGCTGCGATCCGACGGCACCTGGAAGAACCTGACCGAGACCTACAACTCGACCGCCGACCTGTCGCCGACCGCGTCGCAGATGCCGCGGCTGGTCGGCTTGGCGTGGGCGTCGAAGGTCTATCGCCTGAGCGAACGGCTGCGCGAGCTGGGCGGTGACTTCTCCGAACACGGCAACGAGGTGGCGTTCGGCACCATCGGCAACGCGAGCTGCGCTGAAGGCATGTTCTGGGAGTCGATCAACGCGGTCGGCGTGCTGCAGGCGCCGATGCTGCTCTCGGTCTGGGACGACGGCTACGGCATCTCGGTGCCCAACAAGTTCCAGATGACCAAGGGCGACGTCTCCAAGGTGCTCGAAGGCTTCCGTCATACCGAAGGCGGCCGCCCCGGGCTGGATCTCTACACCGTCCCCGGCTGGGACTATCCGACGTTGTGCGTGACCTACTCCGAGGCGCACGAGCGCGCGCGCCGCGATCATCGTCCCGCGATCCTCCACATCACCGAGCTGACGCAGCCGCTGGGCCACTCGACCTCGGGAAGCCACGAGCGCTACAAGACTCCCGAGCGGTTGCAGTGGGAGAAGGAGTTCGACTGCCTGCGCCAGATGCGCAAGTGGATCGTCGCTTCGAGTTGCGCCGGCGAAGCCGAGCTCGACGCGATCGAGGAGGAGGAGAAGCGGGCGGTCACCGCCGATCGCGACCGCGCCTGGGAGGCGTATCGCGAGCCGCTCGAGCGCGAGCGCCGCGAGCTGCTCGATCTCGCCCACGCGACGTCGAGCGACCAGGTCCGCCCCTTGACCGAGCGCTTGGAGAAGAAGCAGAACCCGATCCGCAAGGACCTGCTCGGCTTCACCGGCGAGGCGCTGCTCGCGCTGCGTCAGTCCGACGACGCGGTCCGCCGCCCCTTGATCGAGTGGAAGCAGCGGATCGAGACCGAGAACCGGCGCCGCTACAGCTCCCACCTGTGGAGCGAGAGCGCGGAGTCGGCCCTGCTCGTTCCCGAAGAGAAGGCGCGCTACAGCGAGTCGAGCCCGGTCGCGACCGGGTTCGAGATCCTCAACGCCTGCTTCGACGCCGCCTTCGCGCGCGACCCTCGCCTGTTCGCCCTGGGCGAGGACGTGGGCAGGCTCGGCGACGTCAACCAGGGCTTCGCGCATCTGCAGGAGAAGTACGGCGAGCTGCGCGTCTCCGATACCGGCATCCGCGAGATCACGATCGTCGGTCAGGCGATCGGGATGGCGCTGCGCGGATTGCGCCCGATCGCGGAGATCCAGTATCTCGACTACCTCCTCTACGCGCTCCAGATCATGTCCGACGATCTCGCCTCGCTGCGCTGGCGCACCGCCGGGGGCCAGAAGGCGCCGTTGATCATCCGCACCCGCGGCCACCGCCTGGAAGGGATCTGGCACGCCGGCTCGCCGATGGCCGGCGTCATCAACCTGCTGCGAGGCATCTACGTCTGCGTGCCGCGCGACGCCGTCCAGGCCGCCGGCTTCTACAACACCATGCTGCGCTCGGACGACCCGGCGCTCATCGTCGAGGTCCTCAACGCCTATCGGCGCCGCGCCAAGGTACCGGACAACATCGCCGACATGACCATCCCGCTCGGTGTGCCCGAAATGATCCGGGAGGGCGGCGACGTCACCATCGTCACCTACGGCGCCTGTTGCGCCATCGCCCTGGAGGCGGCGGAGCGTCTCGCCGCGGCCGGGATCGAGGCCGCGGTGATCGACGTGCGCACGCTGCTTCCATTCGACCGCGCGGGCGTGATCGGCGAGTCGATGCGCAAGACCCATCGCGTCCTCTTCCTCGACGAAGACGTTCCGGGCGGCGCCGCGGCCTACATGATGGAGCAGGTGCTCGGGCGCCAGGGCGGGTTCGACCAGCTCGACGCGCCGCCACGCACGTTGAGCGCGCAGGAGCACCGCACGCCCTACGGCACCGACGGCGACTACTTCACGAAACCCAATCGCGAGACCGTCTTCGAAGCCGCCTACGAGCTGATGCACGAATCGGATCCCGGGCGGTGGCCGCTCTACTTCCGCTGAGCCCAGGGTGAGCTTCAGGTTCTGGCAGCGTTGGCTTCAAGGCGTGAGCGTCGCGTCGGCGCTGTTCGGGCTCCTCTTCCTGATCGCGCCCGACGCCCGCATCCTCGACAGCTACAACCAGCAGGTAGTCGGAGCGTTCCACGGCTGGCCCATCCCCGGTGGGGGCGGGGGGGGCGAGGCGGCGCCCGCGGCCGCGCTCGAGCACCAGCGCTGGGCGATCGCGGTGCTCGGCTCGGCGATGCTCGGCTGGGCGATTCTCCTGACCTGGGTGGCGACCGTTCCGTTCGGACGGCGCGAGCTCTGGGCGTGGTGGTGCATCGGGGTCTCGGTCACGGCCTGGGCAGTGAGCGACTCGATCGTCTCGTACCGCGCCGGCATCCGGCTCGAGGTGCTGTGGAACGCGATCGTGGTGCTCCTGGTCGCGCTCCCGTTGGCGATGACGTACCGCTCGGTCGCTCACACATGACGTCGACGAGCGCAACGCCTGTCGTCTTCCCGACCCTCCTGCACGGGCAGGCGGCCGAGGCGGTGGTCGAGTTCTCGATGCGCTCCGAGGTCGAGGCGGTGGTGCTGGTGAACTCGTGCGCTCGCGGCGCCGCCGCGCCGGAAAGCGACCTCGACGTGGCGCTACTGATCGATCCTGGGCTCTCCACCGAGCACCGTCGTTCCATGGAGGAGAGCTGGAAGGCGTGGTACGAGAGCCGCTCGGTCTTTCGCGACCTCGAGCGGCTGAGCCGCTTCTCGCGCATCCATCTCGATCTCTTCGACGGCGCCTTCCGTCCCGAGCCGTGGGACGACGGAGGCGGCCCCGACAGCTTCGAGATCGAGATCGGCAACCGGGTGGCGCACGGCCGGCCGCTGTGGGAGCGCTCGCGGGCCTTCGCGCAGCTGCGCGCGCGCTGGCTGCCCTACTACGGCGAAGATCTGCGGCGCCAGCGGCTCGCCATGGTGAGGAGCTCGTGCCGGTTGAACCTCGAACGGGTGAACGCCGGAGTCGCGCGCAGCCTCTACTTCCACGCCTTCGACAAGCTCTACCACGCGTTCCAGGAGTTTCTCCAGGCGGTCTTCATCGCGCGCCGCGTCTATCCGATCGCCTACGACAAGTGGATCCACGAGCAGGTGCACGGTTGGCTCGGGCTGCCGGAGCTCTACGCGCAGCTCCCCGCCATTCTCGAAGTGCATCAGCTCGAGAGCGACGAGCTCTGCGATCGAGCGCGCGAGCTCCTCGACCTGCTCGAGGGCTGGGCGCGGCCCGACGCCGGGTGAGGGTTGGGCAATGGCGAAGCGGACGACTTAGACGATCCGCGAGATCGGACGTATCCTCGAAGTTCCGGGGAGGGGACAGGAGGTGCGTCATGACCGACCTGCAGAGGGCGATGGCCGCCGGCGTTGCCCGGGCGGTGGACGACGGTGCGCTGCGCGGCTTGAAGGAGCAGCTCCGCGGAGACCTGGTCACTCCCGATGACCCTCGCTACGGCGAGGCCCGCAAGGTCTACAACGGCATGCACGATCGACGTCCGTCGTCGATCGTCCGGGCCGCCGACGTCGCCGACGTGATGGCGACCGTCCGCTTCGCTCGCGAGCGCGGGGTGACGCTCGCGGTGCGCGGCGGCGGGCACAGCGCGCCGGGCTTCGGCACCGTCGACGGCGGGATGGTGCTCGACCTCGGACGCCTGCGCGGCATCCGTGTCGATGCGGCGCGGCGCCGCGTGCGAGTCGAGGGCGGGAGCACCTGGAGCGACGTCGATCACGCCACGCACGCGTTCGGCCTCGCGGTGCCGGCCGGGATCGTCTCGACCACCGGCGTCGGCGGGCTCACGCTCGGCGGCGGCATGGGCTATCTGTCGCGACGGTGCGGGCTCACCGTGGACAATCTGCTCGAAGCCGACGTGGTGACGGCGAACGGCGAGCTGATCACCTGCAACGAGAAGACCGAGCCGGATCTGTTCTGGGCGCTGCGGGGCGGCGGCGGGAACTTCGGCGTGGTGACCTCGTTCGAATACCGCCTCCACCCGATTCGAGAGATCTACGGCGGGCCGACCTTCTACGCGCTCGACGGCAGTGTGCTGCGCGCCTGGCGCGATTTCATCGTGAAAGCGCCGGCCAAGCTCGGCGCCCTGTGCGGTCTGACGCTGGCGCCCCCGCTGCCGTTTCTGCCCACCGAGTGGCATGGCAAGCCGGTCGCGGCGGTGATCGCCTGCTGGAGCGGTCCGATCGAGGAGGGCCCGAAGCGGCTCGGACGGCTAGCGAAGTGGGGAAAGGTGGTGGGCTCGTTCGTCGGACCGATGCCGTACCCGGCCATCAACCAGCTCTTCAACGACCTCCTGCCGCCGGGCCTGCAGCAGTACTGGAAGGGGAGCTTCGCTCGCGAGATCAGCGACGGCGCGATCGACGCGCACGTCGAGCACGCGCGCGCGACGCCGACGATCGAGTCGAGCGCCATCATCTACCCGCTCGACGGCGCCTGCCAACGCGTCGGCGCCGAGGCCACTGCCTATCCGTACCGCGACGCCACGTTCTCGACCGTCATCGCCGGCGCCTGGCACAATCGCGCCGACAGCGAGAGGAACATCCGGTGGGTGCGGGGTTACTTCGACGCGCTGCGGCCCTACTCGGAGGATGGCGGCTACGTGAACTTCATGGGCCCCGAGGATCAGGATCGCGCGCCGGTCAACTATCGCCAGAATTACGACCGGCTGAGGCGCATCAAGTCGCGGTACGACCCGGGCAACCTGTTCCGGGTGAACCACAACGTCCCGCCCGGCGCCTGACACTCAGGTCAGGCTGCCGAGGTAGGACTCGATCGCAGGCGCGGTGCACCGCGTGCAGCCGGCTCCCACGGCGCCGGAGACGAGCGTCGTGCCGCTGAATCCGAACATGAATCGGAGGACGAGCAGTCCGTCGCTCAGAGGCGCGATCGCGCCGTTGCCGTCGATATCCAGGACCGCAAGCGGCGCGAGACGTTGGACGAAGACGCCGCCGAAGTCGCCGTCCTGGAAGTAGCTCGACCAGGCGACGACGAAGGCGCCGTCGGGGCTCATGGCGGCCACCGCGTCGTACTGAGCATTGTCGGTGAACGAGTTGACGCGGAACTCGCCCGCTTGCGCCGCGCCCGACGAGTCGAAGAGCCGAGCGAACACGCCGTAGCTCTCGCCGTCTTGAGCAGCGCTCTCCCAGCTCACGACGAAATTCCTGTCGCCGTCGCTCGCGACCGTGGGGAAGCGCTGGTGCCCGGGAGTGTAGGAGCTGATGTGCAACTCATTCCCCACGCGAGCGCCCGAGCCGTCGAAGCGCTGCCCGAAGATGCCGTAGCCGGAGCCGTCCTGGCCGATGCTCTGCCAGGCGACGACGAAGTCGCCGGTGGCGTTGATGGCGGCCGCCGGTCGTCCCTGCGTGCCGGTAGTGTAGGTGTTGACCTGAAACTCCTCACCCTGAGGATCTGCCGAGGCATCGAACCGCCGGGCAAAGACACTGTCGGTAGAGGTGTCTCCGGTGTACCACGACCAAGCAACCACGAAGTCGCCGGAAGGGGCCATCGCGATGGCGGGGAAGCGCTGGTCCTGGAAGGTCGAGTTGGCGACCTGGAACTCGGCGCCCTGCGCGGCGCCGGCGGCGTCGAACCGTCGCGCGAAGACGCCGTTTCCGCCGGCATCCTGGTCGAAGCTCTGCCAGACGACGACGAAGCCGCCGTTGCCGGCAGTGCCGACCACCGGGTAGCGCTGGTTGGCGGTGGCATAGGAGTTGACCTGCAGTCCGCTGCCCAACGGCGTCCCCGAGGAATCGAACCGCCGCGCGAAGACTCCGTAGAGCGACCCGTCCTGATAGCGGCTGGTCCATGCGACGACGAACGCGCCGCTGCCGTTCATCGCGACCGCGGGCTCGATCTGGGCGGCCAACGTGTACGAGTTCACCTGGAACTCGCCGCCCTGGGGAGCGCCTGACCCCGCGATGCGCCGGCCGAAGACGCCGCCGCCGTTCTGGTCCTGGGCGAAGCTGTGCCAGACCACGACGAATCCGCCGCTATCGTTGATCGCGACCGACGGCTGGTTCTGCGGGCTGAAGGTCTGCAGGTTGACCTGCAGCTCGGCGCCGATGGGAGTGGCGGGCTGGGCGCTGGTGACCGAGAGTCCGCCGAACATTCCGACTGCGATCGCCTGGATACACGTCATCAACGTCGCGCGCGCGCGGCTCATGCCCCAGCCTCCTCTGTAGCTACCGATCGTTGACCGGATCCTACGTTATCGCTCAGGTCGGGCTCGCGCCCTCGACACTCGCATGACGCTCGTAGGAGCGGTCGGCGCGGATGGCATCGATGGTGTCGAGGCAGCGCTCGCACTCCTCCCAGGTGTTGTAGAAGTGCGGCGCGATGCGGATGCCGAAGCCGGGCCGGTAGTCGACGACGACGTCGCGACGCAGCAGCTCGCGGGCTACGCGCTCGCCCTCTGGGACGTCGACCGCCACCGTGCCGCCACGCCGCTCGGGATCCTCGGCGCAGGAGCAGGCGTAGCCGCGCCGGCTCGCCTCGGCGAACAGCCGCTCTGTCATGCGCAGCGATTTCTCGCGCACGCGCTGGATGCCGATCTCGGCCAGGATGTCGAGACCGGCGCGCGCGGCGTAGAGCGCGGGCACCTGTGGCGTGCCGTTCGTGAACCTGCCGGCGCCCGCCCGCCACCGGATTGGCGGCGGCTCGAAGGAGAATGGTGCGGTGTGCGCGACCCAGCCGGTGATGGCGGGCTCGAGCGTCGCGCCGCGATCGGGATCGACGTAGAGGAAGCAGTTCCCCGGCCCGCCGCACAACCACTTGAGGCAGCCCCCGACGGCGGCGTCGACACCCCAGTCCCGCAGCGCGAGCGGCAGAACGCCGGCCGACTGGAAGACGTCGAGCAGGAGAAACGCGCCGGTCTCGCGGCAGCGCCGCGCCAGAGCGCGCGCGTCGTGGACCCAGGCGCTGGCGAACTCGACGTGGGAGAGCGCCACCACCGCGGTCGAATCGTCGATGGCGTCGAGCAGGCGGTCGAGCGGGACACCCCAGCCGCCCGCGCTGCGCGCCAGGATCTCGTGCGAGGCGCCGCGTTCGCGGCACCAGCGATCGAGCAGGTAGAGGATCGAGGGGAAGTGGAGGTCGGTGGTGATCACCTTGCGGCGCCCGGGTGTCGTGTCGAGCGCGGACAGCGCGATCGCGCTCGCGATGGTCGTCGACGGCTGCATCGAGACCGAGCCGCGCGGCGCTCCGAGCAGCGGCGCCACTCGATCGGCGACATCGTCACCGAGCGCCCACCACTCCTCGGCCCAGGCGCGAACGCCCCGCGCCGACCACAGCTCGGCGTAGCGGGTGAGGCCGTCGGCGGCGCCGCGCGGCATGGCGCCCAGCGAGTTCGAGATCAGATAGGTCGAAGTATCGAGGATGGGGAAGCGGTCACGCCAGGCCAACAGCGGATCGGCGGCGGTCGCAAGGGGAGCCGGCACCTGCGCATCCTATGCCCGGCATGACGCCGAGGCGGCTGCTACAGTCTCGCCATGCCGGCGGGCGCGCTTCCTCTTCGCGCGATCTTCTTCGACATCGGCAACGTCGTTCTCTACTTCAGTCACGAGCGGATGTGGCGGCAACTCGCCACCGCCTGCGGCACCACCACGGCGGCGGTTCGCCAGGGCATTCTCGACAGCGGTTACACGGTTCTGATGGACCGCGGCGACGTCACCACCGATGACTTCGTGGCGCGCCTTGAGGAGATTTCCGGCCGGACGCTCGATGTCTCGGCGGTGCGCGCGGCGGCGGCCGGCATCTTCGCCCTCAACCCGGGGGTGGCGAAGATGGTGGAGGCGCTAGCCGAGCGCGATCTCGAGCTCGGCGTCCTCTCCAACACCTGCGAGGTGCACACCTCCGACGCGATCGAAGGCTTCGACGTCTTCCGCCACTTCCGTCATCGCATCTACTCGTACCGGGTCGGTGCGGTGAAGCCGGACGCAGCGATCTTTCGCGCCGCGCACGACGCGGCGGGTTGCGCTCCCGAGCAGTGTTTCTTCACCGACGACCGCCCCGAATTCGTGGCGGCGGCAAGGCGCGCGGGGTTCGAGGCGGAAACCTTCCGCGGCGCGCGCTATCTGCGGGCGCAGCTCGCGCGCCGTGGTTTGGTGGTCTGAGGTAGGCGACGCTCCTACTGCGCTAGGTACTTGAGCATCTCCTGTGCGGTCCCGGCGTCGGGATCGTTGGGTGCGAGCTCGAGGAACTTGCCGAGGTGCTCCTTGGCCTTGTCCTTGTTGTCCTCACCCACATAGCACAGGCCCAGCATGTAGTGGGTCTTGGCGTGGTTGGGCTGTCCGTTGAGGATCGCCTCGAAGATCTTCTTCGCCTCGGCGGTGTTGCCGCTGTTGTAGAGGTCGGCCGCCTGGTTGAACATGTTGAGGCCGGCCTTCTCCGGGTTCTCGGCCTGCATCTTCTTGAGGATCTCGGCGGCCTTGTCCTTCTGACCGAGGCCGTTGTAGGCGGCGTAGAGGACCTGGTTGATCTCGGTGTCCGTGGGGTTGTACTGCACCGACTTGAGTGCGTTGTCGAGCGCCGGCTGCCAGGACTCCTCTTTCCAGAGCACGCGAGCCATGCCGCCGTAGGCCTGGCCATACTCGGGATTCTTCTCGATCGCCTCGGTGAACTTCGCCTTGGCGGTGGGGAGGTCGCCGGCGTTCAGCGCGATCACGCCCTCGTTGTAGGTCTTGACGATGCCAGCGCCGGCCGCTGCCTCGAGCTCCTCCGGCGAAGGCTGCGACGACGCCGGCGCCGCCGCGACCGCGGCCGCGGGCGTCATGTTGAAGTTGCGGCGCGTCCGCTGGTGAGCGGCGATCTTGACACCCGGCATCGTGAACTGCTGATAGCCCTCCTTGGCCATGGCGATGGTGTAGGCGGGCAGCGAGTTGGCGACGAAGATGGTGTAGCGGCCCCGGTCGTCGGTGGTCTCTTCCATCTTGAACGACGGCGACTCGGGGTTGGTGACCGTGATCTTGACGCCCGGGATCGGCTTGCCGCTGTCGTCGAAGATCTGACCGAACATGGTTCCGGGGAGCTGCGCTTGCGCTCCGGCGGCGAACAGGAACGCCGCGGCGAGGGTGAGATAAAGAGTGGTGCGAGCGTTGAGACGCATGCGTCGACCTCCGGTTGAAACGCGCGCCGCTGCGGGTCTCCGGGGCGCGGCGGCCATCTCGTAGCATAGTATCCAAACGTCGGCTGCTCGTCCCCGCCGCGGCCGTCGTCCACCCACATGTCGTCGCCTGCCGTCACCCGAGAAAGCCCGTGGGTCGCGGGCGCCGGCGCTGTTGTGCTCGGACTCGCGCTGCTCGCCGCGGTGAGCGGCTGCGACGACCGCGGCACTGGGGAGCCGGCGCCCGACCAGCGAGCCGCGGATGGAGGGTCGCGCCCCGAAGCCGAGGTCGCCGGCAGCAGCGCGGCGACCGGCGCCGACGACGGAGCGGCGGCCGCGGACCTTGCCGCGCTGGCGCCGCTGCTCGCTCGCGCCGCCCAGAGCCCGACGCTCGACGACTCGCAGCGCCTGGCGCTGGAGCAGGCGATGCAGCGTCTCCTGCAGCCGGCGGCGGGCGTCTGCGACGGCTGTAGCGCCACCGTCTCGTACGTCGACGAGGTGGGTGAACGAGACCACTTCCGCTGCGACCTGCGCGGGGCGGACGACGATCCGGTAGCGGATCTCGAGATCTATCATCGGCCCGATCTGATGCCGGATGCGGCCAAGAGCTGGGGACGCTCGACGCTCTCTGGCCACCCCGCGAGCGGTCTCGCCGGCGAGCGTTTGTTCGTCTGGCCCGGCCGCTTCGAGATCCGGGCCTTCGGCCGCTCCGAGAGCCTGCGCGGCGAGCGGCGTCTCGAGGAGCTGGTCTCGAGCCTGCCTCTCGACGCGTTGGCGAAGCTGTGAACGTCGATCTCGGCACCCTCGACAGGACCCTCCTCGATCTGGCGCGGCGGATCGATCGCGGCGTGCGCGATGCGGGCGGCCGCGCCTTACTGGTCGGCGGTTCGGTGCGCGATGCCCTGCTGCGCCGGCCGGTCGTCGATCTCGACATCGAGGTGTTCGGCATCGAGCCGCGCCCGCTCCGGGCGCTGCTGGAGCAGGAGTGGCGCGTCGAGGAGGTCGGCGAGTCGTTCGCCGTCCTCAAGCTGCGCCATCACGCCATCGACGTCTCGCTGCCGCGCCGGGAGCGCAAGACCGGCGCGCGCCACCGCGACTTCGAGGTGGCCGCCGACCCGTCGATGTCGATCGCGGAGGCGGCGCGCCGCCGCGACTTCACGATCAACGCGATGTCGATCGACCTCGCGACCGGCGAGCTCGAGGACCCGTTCGGCGGCCGCGGCGACCTCGAGCGGCGGTTGCTGCGCCACACCTCGGAGCGCTTCGTCGAGGATCCGCTGCGCGTGCTGCGAGGGATGCAGCTGGTGGCGCGCTTCGAGCTCGACGCCGCGCCCGAGACCGTCGAGCTGTGCCGGTCGGTCCCGTTCGAAGGCCTGGCTCCCGAGCGCGTCTTCGACGAGTGGCGCAAGCTCCTGCTCAAAGGCGTGCGGATCTCCCGGGGGCTCGCTTTCCTGCGCGACACCGAATGGGTGCGCTACTTCCCGGAGCTCCGCGATCTGATCGACTGTCCCCAGGACCCTCAATGGCACCCCGAGGGCGATGTCTGGACCCACACCCTGCACGTCATGGACGCCTTCGCGCGCGAACGCGTGAACGACCTCTGGGAGGACCTGGTGGTGGGGTTGGCCTGCCTGTGCCATGACTTCGGCAAGCCAGGCACCACGACGCGCGAGAACGGTCGTATCCGGTCGCTCGGCCACGAGTCGGCTGGAGAGCCGCCGACGCGCTCGTTCCTCGAACGGATGACGCGCCAGTCGGCTCTCATGGACGAGGTGGTGCCGCTGGTCCGTCATCACCTCAAGCCGCGTCAGCTCTTCGACGCCAAGGCGTCGGATGCGGCGGTGCGGCGCCTGGCGGACCGAGTCGGCAGGATCGACCGCCTGGCTCGCGTCGCCCGGGCCGACGCCGGCGGCCGGCCTCCGCTGCCGCCCGACGACGAGGCCGCGAGCTGGATCCTCGAGCGGGCCCGGTCCCTGGAGCTTGCCGACCACCGGCCGACGGCGCTGGTCCTCGGCCGTCACCTGATCGAGCGCGGGCTCCAGCCCGGCCCCGAGTTCGGGCCGATCCTCGACCGGTGCTTCGAGGCCCAGCTCGACGGGGCGTTCACCAGTCTGGAGGGCGGGCTCGACTACCTGGATCGGCTGCTCCGCGACGGTCCGGCGCCGGTCCCCGTCGAAATAAAAGTCAGACCGGGGTCGTCCTAAGCGGTGGAGCGCGCGGCCCTGAGCGGGTTGGCCGTGGAGTCCGACGAGGCGCTGGTAGCCCTCTTCCGGGCCGGGGACGAGGCGGCATTCGAGGCCCTGGTCCGACGCTACGAGGCTTCGCTGCGCAAGCTCGCGTTCGGCTATCTGCGCGATCGCATGCTGGCGGAGGACGTGGCGCAGGAGAGCCTGCTGATCGCCTATCGGCGGATCGGATCGCTCGGGCACGCCGAGGCGTTCCGTAGTTGGCTGTTTCGGATCGCGACCAACCGCGCGCACGATTTTCTGCGGCGAGTCGCGCGCAAGGGCGAGGTCGGGGGTGAGGAAGGGGAGGCGCGGCTCGGCGAGCTCGAGGAGCCGACCGACGCCGTGGCGCGGCTGGTCGCCCGCGATCTGGGGCGGCGGCTGGCGGGACCGCTCGCCGAGCTGCCCGAGAAGTACCGGCGCCCCTTGCTGTTGAAGGAGATCGAGGGTATGACGTACGCCGAGATCGCCGAGCTCCTGGGCTGGCCGATGGGGACGGTGCAGATCCGGATCCATCGCGCCCGCCTGCGCTTGCGCGAGCAGGCGAAGAAGCTCTTCGGCACGGGAGAGGAACCATGAAGAAGCATCGTCACGATCCGATCGCATCGCTGCTCGCCGACGGCGAAGCGACACCGGAGCAGCGATCTCGTCTGAGCGACCCGGCGGTGCGTTCGGAGATCGCCGAGATCCGTCGCCTGTCGGCCGAGCTCCAGGTGCCGGCGGACGTGTCGGCGCCGGATCCGTTCTTCGTGGTGCGGTTCCGGCAGCGTCGCGACACCCTGAAGGCGGCGGCACAGTCGGCTCAGTCGTGGCGGCGCGCCGCGCGGTACCTGCTGCCGTTGGCGGCGAGCGCGGTCCTGGGCGCGGTGCTCGCGGTGTGGACCTCGCCGCAGCGCGGCAACGCGCTGGGCGAGCTCGAGATGCGCGAGCTCGGCAAGGGTGTCGCCGACGTCACGCTCGAGACCACGTCGGTCGAGCCGGTGTTGCGCATCGCGCTCGGTGAGCTGTGAGCGGAGCCCGAACGATGTCGAACAAGAGCTGGATGTGGTCGTCGCTTTCGTTGGCGCTGCTGGGCGGCGTCGGGCTCGGCATCATCGCCGATCGGGTGCTGCTCACCGATGCCGCGTACGCCGATGCCAAGACCGCGCCTCAGAAGGCATCGCCGCTCTGGTTCATCTGCGACCAGCGTGGATCGCTCGACATCGAGGATGAGCCTGGCTACCTCTACAACAAGCGGTTCCGCGACCAGTTGCTCGAAGGACTGTCCAAGGAGCTCGGCCTGGCGCCCGATCAGCATGCCGAGGTCGAGGCCTTCCTCGAAGAGCGGCGCCACGGCGCCCACGAGTTCTGGGAGAACTCGCGCCATACCTACTGCGACATGCGGGACGGTTTCCGCCACGACCTGCGCGCGATGCTCGACGACGAGCAGCAGCTCCGCTTCGACGCGCTGATGGCGCAGATCG
Organism: Thermoanaerobaculia bacterium; assembly: GCA_036257295.1. GTDB lineage: Bacteria > Acidobacteriota > Thermoanaerobaculia > Multivoradales > Multivoraceae > DATAFT01. Next base: position 10,323 of record DATAFT010000080.1, on the reverse strand, counting down.
ACGAGCATCAGGCCGAGTTCGTCAGCCGGATCAAGGCGGGCCAGCAGGCCAAGGAAGGCGCCGCCGAGAAGTGAAGCCGGCGCGCCGTCCGGCCCACTAGCCGGCGGCCGCGAGTGCGCCCGCGATCCTGCGCGCGCCGGGCGGTTCCACGACCCGCGAACCATGACCGAGCCCGTCAAGCCCACGAGCGAGCCCGGCAGCGACCTCCCGCCGGTGCCCCCCCCACCCCAACCGGGGATGGACCAGGCCGAGCGGATCAATCCGATCGTCCGCGCCGCGGTCGAGCGCCGCGTCACCATGACCATGGTCGTGTTCGGCATCCTGGTGCTGGGCGTGCTCTCGCTGCTGCGCCTACCGCTCGAGTTCATGCCGTCGTTTCAGAATTCGAACGTGTCGGTGTACGCGCCCTACAACTCGTCGTCGCCCGAAGAGGTGTCGCGACTCATCGTGCGACCGCTCGAGGACATCCTCTCGACCATCAATGGCGTGAAGCGCTTGAGCGCGCGCGCCTCGGCCAGCGACGCCTCGATCGACCTCGAGTTCAACGAAGGCGTCGACATGGACCTGGCCGCGGTCGAGGTCCGCGACCGCGTCGACCGCGTCCGCAACGACCTCCCCGACGATCTCGAGCGGGTGTTCATCCGGCGCTTCCAGAGCTCCGACATCCCGGTGCTGCGGATGAACCTCTCCGCGCCATGGGAAGGCGAGCGGCTGTTCGAGTTCGTCGAGGATGTCATGCGCCGGCGACTCGAGCGGCTCGAGGGAGTGGCCAACGTCGAGGTCTATGGGCTCCTCACGCCGCAGCTGCGCGTCGACCTGCTGCCGCAGCGGATGGCGGCGCACGGCATCGACGTGCGCACCGTGATCCAGGCGCTCCAGAACGGCAACGTCAGCCTCGCCGGCGGCTACGTCCGCGAGGGCAGCCGCAAGCTCCTGGTGCGGGTGATGGGCGAGCTCGACAACGTCGACCAGATCAAGAGGCTCCCGCTCGGCAAGAGCGGCATCCGCATCGAGGACGTTGCCGAAGTCGTGTACGACTTGCCCGAGCGCTACGACTTCAACTACTTGAACGGCGAGCAGTCGGTGTCGATGTCGATCAACAAGGCCTCGAACGCCAACCTGCTGGCGGTGGTGGAGGCGGTCAAGACCGAGCTGCAGGCGATCCAGCGGTTGCCCGAAGCGGAAGGCCTCGCGATCCAGATGCCGTGGGACGCCTCCAACGACGTCAAGAAGGGCCTCAACGAGCTGTACAAGTCGGGGGCGATCGGCGGCATCCTCGCCGTCGTCTTCATGCTGTTCTTCCTGAAGCGTTTCAGGATGACGCTCCTGATCGGGCTCGCCATCCCGCTCTCACTGGTGCTCACCTTCGCCATCATGTACTTCTACCGGATGGCGGGGCTGGGCGACATCTCGATCAACATCATGAGCCTGATGGGGCTCATGCTGTCGGTGGGGATGTTGGTCGACAACTCGATCGTCGTCATCGAGGCCATCGTGCGGCGGCGCCAGAACCTGGCTGAGGACGCCAAGACGGCGACGCTGCGCGGCGCGAGCGAGGTCGCCATGCCGATCATCTGCTCGACGCTCACCAACATCTGCGTCTTCATTCCGATGGTGTTCATGCAGGGCAGCGGCGGCATGTTCACCGGCTTCATGAAGAACATGGGCCTCACCATCGTGATCGTGATGGTCGCCTCGCTGCTGGTGTCGCTCACGGTGGTGCCCTCGGCTGCGGCGATCCTGCTGCGCGACTCCAAGCCTCGCCGCCACCCCATCTTCGATCGCGTCAATCGGCTCTACGGCCGCTCGCTCGAGTTCACGCTCCACCATCGACTGGTGTTTGCGGTCCTGGTGGTCTTCCTGTTGTGGGGCTCGATCCGGTTATTCATGGGCATCGAGCGCTCATTCGAGACCACCTCCTTCGAACGGCAGATCGCGGTGCAGGTCGAGACCCCGCGCAACTACTCGATCGACGAGAAGCACGCCTTGTTCGAGCGTGTCTACGCCCTGTTCGACAGCCAACGCCAGGAGCTCGAGATCGCGGACGTGAGCTATCGCTACCGCCGCTCCAGCGCGCGCCAGCGATCCCAGTACGGCGGCAACAACCGCATCGAGATCTTCCTGCTGCCGGAAGAGCAGTCAGAACTCTCCACGCTCGAGATCCGCGACCGGATCGAGGCGATGCTGCCGGTGATCGCCGGCGTCGAGCTCAAGATCGGCCGCAACATGCGCGGGCCTCCGGGCTCGGATTCCGGGGTGCAGGTCGAGCTGATCGGGGAGGACCCTGCGATCCTCGATTTCTTGAGCGAGCAGGTGACCGCGCAGCTGCGGTCGCTGCCGTTCGTGAAGGAGGTCGACTCCTCGCTCGAGAGCGGCGACGAGGAAATCCACGTCCACGTCAATCGCGAGCGGGCGCTGCAGGCGGGACTGTCGAGTCAGATCGTCGCCCGGGTCATCTCCAGCGCGCTCTCGACCCGCCCGGTCACCTACTTCAAGAGCGAGGATCGCGAGATCGGGCTGGTGGTGCAGTACCGCGAGGAGGATCGCGAGACGCTCGATCAGCTCAAGAAGATGAACATCCAGACGCCGGCGGCCGCACTCCCGATCGCGAGCTTCGCCAGCTTCTCGAGCGTTCCCGGACCGCAGACCATCGAGCGCGAGGATCGCCGCTCCAAGCTCGTGCTCCAGGTCGACACCGGCGGTAGCGCCGGGTCGTTCGCGATGATGGGCGCCATCGGCGGCATGCTCGCCAAGCTCGAGCTGCCGCCGGGATACTCCTTCAACTTCGGGCGCAACTTCAGGGCCGCCCAGGCCGAGATGGCTTCGACCGGGTTCGCCATGCTGTTCGCGCTGCTGCTGGTCTACATGATCATGGCGGCGCTGTTCGAGAGCTTCGTCCACCCGCTCACGATCCTGTTCGCGGTCCCGTTCGCCTTCATCGGCGTGGGCGTGATCATGAAAATCGCCAACCAGCCGCGCGGCAGCGCGAGCGAGATGGGCCTGGTGATTCTGGCCGGCGTAGTGGTCAACAACGCGATCGTCCTGATCGCTCGCATCAATCAACTCCGGGGCGAGGGTCTCGACCGAAACGCGGCCATCATCCAGGGCGGCCGGGACCGGCTGCGACCGATCATCATGACCGCGATGACCACCATGCTCGGCCTGTTGCCGATGGCGGCGCCCTTCCTGCTGCCGAGCGTGTTCGGGCAGATCGAGGGTCGCGCCGCGTTCTGGGCGCCGATCGGCCTCGTGATACTGGGCGGCATGACGACTTCGACGTTCCTCACCCTGATGATCATTCCGACGCTGTACTCGTTGATGGAGGACCTGATCCGGTTCGCCAAGCGGGTGGCGAGGGCGGCAACTTGACCTTTAGAACCACTCCCATGCTCGCGCTGACGCTGGCCGTACTCCTGTGCGGCTGTGGATTGATCGATTCGCGCTCGGAGGCCGAGCCCGACGCTCCTCGCGGCGCCGCCAACGGCGCCGCCGCTCCCGGACGAGGCGCAGCGCCGGCACCCGGTGGCGCGCCCGGCTCCGGCGGCCCGCCGGGCGCAGGGCGGTCGGCCGCCATTCCGGTCCGCGTCGTGCCGGTCGAGCGCCGGGCGATCGCTCAGTTCCTCGAGACCAACGGCACCGTCGAATCGGACAACGACGTGGCGCTGGTGGCGCGGACGTCGGGCCCGATCGTCGAGCTGCTGGTCGAAGAGGGAATGAGGGTCGAGGCAGGGCAGCTGCTGGCGCGGATCGACGACGCCGAGATCCGTGCCCGCCTCGAGCTCGCCAAGGTCAACCAGGGCGAGGCCGAGCTCGCCTATGAACGGGCCAAGGCGCAGTACGAGAAGGAGATCCTCTCGCGCGCACTGTTCGATCAGGCTTCGGCGAAGCTCGAGGCGGCGCGCGCCCAGGTGCACGAGACCCAGGTGCAGCTCGACTACACCTCGATCCGGGCGCCCTTCAAAGGGATGATCGTGACCCGCTTCATCAAGTTCGCCCAGCACGTGCAGAGCTCGACTCCGCTGTTCCGCATCTCGGCCTTCGATCCGTTGCAGTGCCCGATCCAGGTCCCGGAGAAGGATCTCGGCCGGCTCCAGGTGGGGCAACCGGCGCACCTCACGGTCGAAGCGTTCCCCGGCGAGCGCTTCGAGGCCCGCGTGCTGCGCGTTAGCCCGGTGGTCGACAGCGCCACGGGAACGGTCAAGACCACGCTCGAGGTCGAGACCCGCGGCCGCCTGCGCCCCGGCATGTTCGCCAGCGTCTTCCTCGAGACCGATCGGCACGCCGATGCGCTGGTCATTCCCAAGACCGCTCTGGTGCTGGAGTCGATCGGCGACACCGTCTACATCAAGGAGGGTGACGTGGCACACCGGCGCGAGGTGCGCCTCGGCTACGACGAAGGCGATCACGTCGAGGTGGTGGCCGGGCTCGAGGCCGGCCAGGACGTCATCGTCCTCGGTCAGGACAGCCTCTCCGACGGAACTCCGGTCTACGTTCTCGAGCCGGGCTCCGGCCTCAATCCCCCTCCCGGTTGAGCATGCGGCTCGTCGACTTCTCGATTCGCCGGCCGGTCACCGTGTTCATCTTCGCGGTCGCCGCGGTGGTGTTCGGCGTGGTGGCGTTCCGCAGCCTGGCGGTCGATCTGCTACCGGACATCAGCTATCCCTCGATCAGCGTCCGCACCGAGCTCACCGGCGCGGCGCCGATCGAGATCGAGAGCCTGGTCACCAAGCCGATCGAAGACGCGGTCGGCGTCGTCAACAACGTGGTCAAGGTGCAGTCGAGCTCGCGCGCCGACACCAGCGAGGTGACGCTCGAGTTCGCCTGGGGAACCAACATGGACTTCGCCGCGCTCGACGTGCGCGAGCGGCTCGACGTCGTGCGCCTCCCGCTCGACGCCGAGAAGCCGGTGCTCCTGCGCTACGACCCGTCGCTCGACCCCATCGTGCGCATCGGCCTCTACGGCGATCCCGACCTGGTCCGCATGCGGCTGGTGGCCGAGGAGGAGGTCAAGCGCACCCTCGAGCGCATCGACGGCGTGGCCGCGGTGCTGGTCTCGGGCGGCCTCGAAGAAGAGATCCAGGTCGAGATCGACGAGCGGCGGCTGGCAAGCCTGGGCTTGTCGGTCCAGCAGGTGATCTCCCGGCTCGCGTCCGAGAACATCAACCTCACCGGCGGGCGCCTGCGCGAGGGACAGACCGAGTACCTGGTGCGCACCATCAACGAGTTCGTGCGCGCCGAGGACATGGAATCGATCGTCATCGACCGCTCGCAGGGCGCGATCGTTCGACTCACCGACGTGGCGCGCGTCTACAAGGGCCACAAGGAGCGCGAGATCGTCACCCGCATCGGCGGGCAGGAGACGGTCGAGATCGCGATCTACAAGGAGGGCGGCACCAACACCGTCGCGGTCGCCGGCGCCGTGATCGAAGGCCTCGACGTGGTGCGCGCCAAGCTCCAGAAGCTCGATCCCCGCCTGCGGCTCGAGCGCATCACCGATCAGGCGGGGTACATCCAGCAGTCGGTGCAGGAGGTCCTCGACACCGCCATGATCGGTGGGTCGCTCGCCATCCTGATCCTCTATCTCTTCCTGCGCAGCGTGAAGACCACGTCGATCATCGGCATCTCGATTCCGGTGTCGGTGGTCGCCACCTTCTTCCTGATGTACAGCTCGGGTGTCTCGCTCAACATCATGTCGCTGGGCGGCCTCTCCCTCGGGGTCGGGATGCTGGTCGACAACTCGATCGTGGTGCTGGAGGCGATCCAGCGCAAGCGCCACCAGGGCATGGGGGAGATCGAGGCGGCGCGAGCGGGAGCGACCGAGGTGGGGACGGCGGTGATCGCCTCCACCATGACCACGGTCTGCGTCTTCGTGCCGATCGTGTTCGTCGAGGGGATCGCGGGCCAGCTTTTCGGCGATCAGGCGCTGGCGGTGACGTTCTCGCTGATCGTCTCGCTCGCGGTCGCTCTGACCGTGATCCCGATGCTGGCGTCGCGGCACGTCGATCTCAGCGAGAGCGCGGAGGAGCGTGAGGCCGCGGCAGCGGCCGCGGGCGGAGGTGGCCGTGATCGCTTGGCGGAGTTGCGGCGGACCGCCGGAGCGGCGGCGTTCACCGGTATCGTGGCGCCGATCCGCGCTCTGCGCGTCGGTGCGCGCGCGGTCGGGAACCTGTTCGCCGCCCTGGTGCGGCCGGTGCTCGAGCTCTTCGACTTCGGCCTGAGCGCGCTCACCCGCGGCTACGAGCGCGCGGCGCGCGCCGTGCTGCGCGCGCCCATCCGGCTCATCCTCGCCACCATGACCGTGTTCGGCCTGTCGCTGCTGATCGTGCCGCGGCTCGGCACCGAGCTCATTCCCGAGCTGGTCCAGGGCGAGTTCTTCGTCGATCTCGAGCTCCCCCCCGGCACCCAGCTCGCGGTCACCGCTGCGCGGATGGCCTCGATCGAGCGGTTCACCGCCGACATCGACGGCGTGGCGATGGTGTACACGCTGGTCGGTACCTCGAACGAGCAGGGTGGCGTCGCCGGCGAGCTGCGCGAGAACATCGCGCAGATGACGGTGCGCATCGACCCCCCGATCTCCCGCCAGCGCGAGGACGCGGTGATCGAGCAGGTGCGAGTGAAGCTCGAGGAGGAGGATCGCGCTCAGCGCAGCGCGGCCGCGTTCGCGTCGGAAGGCGAGGCGCGAGTCGACGGTGAGGGCTTCGGTGCGCCGCAGCCGGCAATGGGGCTCCAGTACCGCTTCGGGCGCCCGTCCTACTTCAGCTTCCGCACGCCGATCGAGGTCGAGATCCGCGGCTACAACCTCAAGCTGCTCGAGCGCCTGGCGGCCGACACCTCGGCCCAGATGCGCGAGATCCCGGGCCTCGCCGACGTCAAGTCGTCGACCGAGGGCGGCAACCCCGAGATCCAGATCCGGTTCGATCGTGACCGTCTGGCCGCGATGGGCCTCGACTTGAGCACCGTGGCCGAGATGGTGCGGGCCAAAGTGCAGGGCGAGATCGCGACCGACATCACTCGCGAGGATCGCACGGTCGACATCAGGCTTCGTTCCGAGGAGCGCTACCGCGACAGTGTGCGCGACCTGCGCAACCTGAACGTCAACGGCAGGGCGACCACCGCCATCCCGCTCCAGACCGTGGCCGAGGTGGTCGAGACCACCGGCCCGGCCGAGATCCGCCGCTCCGATGGCAGCCGCAACGCCCTCATCACCGCCAACCTGGTCGGCGATCGCGACTTGGGATCGGTGTCGAAGGACATCGAGGCAGTGCTCGAGCGGCTCGAGATGCCGCTCGGCTTCGACTGGAAGCTCGGCGGCCAGCGTCAGGAGATGAAGACGTCGTTCGACTCGATGCGGCTGGCCGCCCTGCTCGCGGTGTTCATGGTCTATCTGGTGATGGCATCGCAGTTCGAGTCGCTGCTGCACCCCTTCGTCATCCTGTTCAGCGTTCCGTTCGCCGCCATCGGCGTGCTCGCCACGCTGTGGGCGTTCGGTGTCACCATCAGCGTCGTGGTCATGATCGGCGTCATCATGCTGGCCGGCATCGTGGTCAACAACGGCATCCTCCTCATCGACTACACCAACCAGCTCCGCCAGCAGGGAATGGCCAAGAAGGACGCGCTGATCGAGGCCGGTCAGGTGCGACTGCGGCCGATCCTGATGACCACCGCGACCACGGTGCTGGGTCTGTTGCCGATGGCGTTCGGGCTGGGCGAGGGGAGCGAGCTGCGCACGCCGATGGCGCTCACCGTGATCGGTGGGCTGCTGACGTCGACGCTACTGACGCTGCTGGTGATCCCCGCCGTCTACTCCGTGCTCGACCGTCGTCCTTGATTCGGTCGACTCGGCCCTCCGCAAGCAGGCAGGGTTCGACCGGCGCCGCGCCGAGGTCTACCCTACAATGCTCGGAGGCAGCCGATGTCGCTCGCGCCAGGTACTCGGTTCGGTGACTTCGAGATCCGCTCCATGCTCGGCGCGGGCGCCATGGGTGACGTCTACCGCGGGCTCGACCGGAAGCTCAACCGCAGCGTCGCCATCAAGCTCCTTCGCGGTGAATTGGCTGCCGATCCAGCGCACCTGGCGCGGCTGAACCGCGAAGCGCAGCTCCTGGCTTCCCTCAACCATCCGCACATCGCGGCCATCTACGGGCTCGCCGAGAGCGATGGCGCGCACGCGCTGGTGCTCGAGCTGGTCGAGGGCGAGACCCTGGCGGCGCGAATCGCGACCGGTCCCTTGCCGATCGAGGAGGCGATCTCGATCGCCGGACAGATCGCCGAGGCGCTGGGCGCCGCACACGAGCGCGGGGTCGTGCATCGTGATCTGAAGCCCGCCAACGTCAAATTGCGCGACGACGGTGTCGTCAAGGTGCTCGATTTCGGAATCGCGAAGTCGGTGGTACCTCCCGACGATCATGACCCGTCGGCACCCACGCTTTCCGCCGTGGCTCTCACCGCACCCGGTCGGATGGTGGGTACTCCCGCCTACATGGCGCCCGAACAGGTGAGCGGGAGATCGGCGGACAAGCGCTGCGACATCTGGGCATTCGGCTGTGTCCTGTTCGAGATGCTGACTGGCCGGCGAGCGTTCGAAGGCAGTGACGTCGCCGACGTCCTCGCCGCCGTGCTGACGCGCGATCCCGACTGGTCGCTACTGCCGCCGCAATTGCCGCCCTCGATCCGCGCGTTGCTGCGACGCTGTCTTGCGCGCGATCCAAGGGTGCGCCTCGGTGATCTCGCCGCTGCCCTCTTCGTGCTGGAGGAACAGCCGGCGCTGAGTGCCGCCGGCTCTCCTCCCCTCGTCGAGCTCGAGAAGCGACCGCGCCGTGGTCCCTGGGCACGCTTCGCCGTCGTCGGCTCGATGCTGTTGACCGCGGTGCTGGCGGGCGGGGCAGTGTGGCTCCTGACGCGGACACCGCCGTCTCGAGTCGTGCGTTTGGCGTTGGTGACGGCGCCGTCCGCCGCGCCGACGTTCGCGGAGAATGCCGACGTGAACGTGGGCATCGCTCCCGACGGTTCCTGGATCGCATACATCGGAAACGACGCGACGCAGCTCTTCGTCCGCGCACTCGATGCGCTCGAACCGGCCGCGATCGTGACGACTTCGGCATACCTCCGCGGTGTGTTCGTGTCCGACGACGGGCTTTGGCTCGGCTACGTCGAGAACAACCTCACGCTGCGGAGGGTGCCGGTCGCCGGTGGAGCGCCGGCAACCGTGGTGGCGTTGGACGGACCGTCTCGCGGCGCGGCGTGGAGCTCGGAGCGCGGGATCATATTCGCGACCGCCGCATTCGATTCCGGCCTGCAGCGCGTCGACCCGAGCGGAGGCTCGGTGACCGTGCTGACCAGACCGGACGCCGGCCGGGGAGAAGGCGATCATGTGTTTCCTGCGTTCCTGCCGGACCACCGTCACGTGCTGTTCACGATCATGCCGGCGAGCGGCGTCCTCGACGTGGCGCAGATCGCGGTGCTTGATCTCGAGACCGGAGCCTGGAAGGCGCTCCTCGAGAGCGGCTACCACGGCCGATACGTTTCGAGCGGCCATCTGCTCTACGCCAGCGGCGGAGCGCTGCGGGCAGTCGCCTTCGACCTGTCGAGTCTGGAGCCTCGGGGCGCCTCGGTGGAGGTGGCGGCCCATCTGGTGTCGAGCAACTGGGGGTTGGCGGTCTTCAACGTGGCCGAGGACGGCACGCTGGTATACGTGGACGCGCCGGGCGGGGTCTCGACCGAGAGCACTCTGGTCTGGGTGGATCGAGACGGTCGCGAGACGACTCTCGACCTGCGCGCCGCCACCTATCGCACGCCGCGGATCTCCCCGGACGGCACGCGGCTGGCCGTGTCGGACGGAGACCTCTGGCTCGTAGACCTCGCGCATCCGACCGCCGAGCCCACTCGCCTGACGTTCGCGCCGGAGATGGACTGGTTCCCGGTATGGACGCCCGATAGCCGTCGCCTGGTCTTCGGGTCCTGGCGCGGCGGTGGGTTCAGCAACCTCTTCGTTCAATCGGTCGAGGGCGGGACGGCCGAACGGCTGACGACGAGCCCGGACATGCAGCTGCCTACGAGCATTACTCCCGACGGTACCTCGGTCGTCTTCCACCAGCTGCGGTTAGGTCTGCTGCGAGTGCAGCTCGAACCACCACGAACGGTAGAGACGCTGCTCGAGGCGCCGTACGAAGCGCGCAACGGTGAGATTTCCCCAGACGGGCGCTGGCTGGCTTACGAGGGAGAGCTCGCAGCTCGCCCCGGGCAGCTGGACGTTTACGTCCGGCCGTTCCCCGACGTGAACGCGGGGCAGTGGCAGGTGTCGCCCGCGGGCGGCCTCCAACCAGC
>DATAFT010000079.1:0-7143 GCA_036257295.1 Thermoanaerobaculia bacterium | reverse complement strand
TCAACTCGCTGTCGGAGTTCTTGCGCTTCGCGGGCCACCACGAACGAGCGCTGCGCATCAAGAGCGCCAGAGCGGCGCTCAAGACGCCCGAGTTCGAAGCCGATCGCGAGTATTTCGAGGGCCTGGTGCGCGCGACCGAGGGCGACGACCGAGCGGCGATCGAGGCGTTCGCCCGCGCTCTGGAGACCGACGACGACAGCGCGGCCGCAACGCTCATGCGTGAGGACTACGCGCGGTCAGGTCTGGCCGCGGCGGTGCGGAACCAGGAGCAGCGGAACCTCGCATTGCTTCGCGCTCGGCAGGAGCGCGGAGAGTTCGTGTCGACCCTCGAGTTGGCCCTGGCCCACGTCAAGACGGGCGACGTCGAGAGTTCGCTGACCTGGCTCGAGCGGGCGCGCGAGGAGGGCGCGCCGGCCATCCAAGAGTACCTCGCTCACATCGCGTTCGATCCCTTCCCGATGCTGGCGCCTCTTCGGGAGGACCCGCGGTTCGATCGGCTCTTGGCAGCGGCGGGACTGCCCGCCATGCGGACGTTCCGGGCGGCGGCGGACCGCGCGCGCCAGGCGGGATAGCGAGCGTCGAACGCTCGAGCCTCGTCCAGCTGGTTCGGCTCCGTGGCGAGCAGCGCCCCCAGGTTCTCGATCGCGGCGAGAAGGGAGGGCTGCAGCGTAAGCGCCGCGCGGTACTCGCTCTCGGCAGAGCCGGCCTCGCCTCTCGTCTGCAGCAGAACCGCCAGGTTGTAGTGCACGCGGGCAGCGTGGGGATCGAGCTCGAGCGCCTTGGCGTACTCCGCAGCGGCCCTTGCCGGATCGAAGTCGGCGACGAGGTTGCCGAGGGTGTCGTGGGCGTCGGCACTGGTCGGATCGAGTGCCAGCGCGAGCTCGGCGTACGCGCGCGCGGTGGTCGGGTCGAGGGCGATCGCGCCGGCGTCGAGGAGAAGCGAGGCGAGTGGCTCGAGTGGCGCTACGAGGTCGGGGCGCTCTACGGGCGCGAGCGGGCGCAGCACCGATCCGCCGGGACCGGCGACGACCAGGTAGTGGCGCCGCGGCGTTCGCAGGAAGTACCCGTCTCCGCGGCTCGGTGACAGGCCGCGGCCGCGCGCGAAGGCGAGCAGGGAGCGCAGCTTGCCGTCGTAGGGATCGAGGACCAGGCCGTGATCCTCGAAGATCAGCCCGGCATGATCGAGCGAACGGGCGTACCCGGGAAGCGCAATCCCGAGCCGGCGCGCGGCAGTGAGATGAAGGGTCGCGCGCTGGTTGCAATCGAAGGAATGACGGCTGAAGAACGGTGCGAGCAGGCAGTGCAGGTGCACGTTGGCTCTGATCGTGGAATCGAGGTCCGAGCCGGCGCCGCGGGCTCCGAGCTCGCGATCGCACGCATCGCGGCGTGCCCGCGCCACCGCGGATTCACCGGAGAGGAGCGGCAGGATCTGCTCGAGCTCCCGAACGGCGGCCCGGCGTCGCCGTTCGTTGGCTCCGAGCCGGGGATCGAGGAGAAGGACGAGGTCGAGACTCCGGTCGCCGCCGGCGAGGATCTCCTCGACGGCGTGCTCGACCGCCCCTGGTGGGATCGTCTCTGGCGCCGGAACGGACGGTGTAGCGACGGCGAGGCCGATGACGAAGGCCATCCCCACCCTTCCGCCTCCGGCGATTCGACGCGACGCGGTCGCAAAGCGCACCGCGCGACCCTAGACAGCGTCGCGGTGACCGGTCTTTCGGGAACCTTGAAGATTGGCTTCGGGAAATGTCCGGCGGGCCGTATGGCGACGAGATTTCGCTCGTCAGCCCGGCGGCTCGACCCAGATCGGCGAGCTCCACGCCAACTGCCCGTCGGACTGCAGCACGCGCACGTAGTAGTAGGCCGGCTCCCCGGCGACGAAGTGGGTGTCGAGGAACTCGAGGCTCACGTCGCGCATTCCCGGCTGCGCGGTGTAGACGATCTGCTGGTTCTTGACCACCACCACCTGGCTCACTTCACCGGTGCCGATGGCGCGGATGGTCAGCTTGGGCGCCGACGCTGAGCGGAGCACGTCACCCATGATGTAGGTGGCACCGCCCGCGGTGGCCTGAAAGTCGAGCACGATGTTGTCGGTGGCGCCGTAGGAGTGGCGCTTCTTCATCGCCTCGAACAGGTCCTGCCGGCTGCCCGACGGAGCGATCAGGCAGGCGTAGGAGATGTGCGTCGACCAGTGATCCGAGCTGGCCTGCACACCGAGCTTGTAACCGCGCTCGAGCGCGTTCCACCAGAAGCCGAGCGGCTGATAGCCGCTGCGCTGCGCCAGCAGCTTCTCGTCGCTCGCGGCTCTGGGCGCGCCCTTGTACTCGTAGCTGCCGCGATAGCCCTGAAAGATCTCGATCAGCGGCTCGAGCTCGGGGTCGTTGTCGCGCCAGTCGGTGCCCTGGTCGGTCGCACTCGAGTGCGGCATGGAGATGCCGCCGCTGGCGCGCAGGTACTCGTAGAGCTTGGCCGCGCCGACCTGGCCCGCCTGCTCTTCCTTCGGCACCGGCAGCGTACGCACGCCGCGCTGCAGGAAGAACACGTTGCGATGGCCGTTGGGGTAGGGCAGGCTGCGCTCGTAGCCGAAGATCGGGACGAACGCGCCCGGCAGGTGGAAGAGGTCCGCCAGCTTCTGTGACTGCCACCACGAGAACTCCTGGTCCCAACCCGCCTGGTGATCAGTGGGCGCGATGAAGTCGAATGCGGCGGCGTCGATGGCGTAGCGGTAGACCTCGATCAGCGATCCGTCGTACTTGAAGTCCTGCGAGACGTCGGTGTGGCGGTGCAGGTCGCCGCGGTAGATCGCATAGCTCTTGCCGCCGGCGTTCACGCGGTACGAGCGAACTCGCGCCACGTCCTCGGCCTCGCGCAGATGGATGGGCACCGCTTCCGCGGGTGCTTCGACCCAGGGCACGAGCGCCTTCGCCGGATCGACCGACGCCGACGGTGCGCGGCCGATGTTGCCGGCGAAGACCTCCGCGTTCCGCGGCTTGGCGTCCGACAACGTGCGGCCGTCGGTCATCCAGGCCAGCCACAGGTCGCCGGCGCCATCGACCGTCATCGCCGCGACCTTCTCGATCGAGCCGCTCGACGAGGGCAGCGGCACCGGCCATGACCACGCGCCGTCGGTGAATCGAGTGAGCCAGCTCTCCCAGATCTGGAACGACCCGATGCCGCGCGACATCTGGCGGGTCCAGTGGCGGAACACGAGCGTCAGCGCTCCGCGCCCGTCGAACCCGATGCGGGGTTTCTCGACGTTCGAGAACAGGCGGTAGAGGTAGAACTTCGGCAGCTCGGCAGCGAGCTCTTCGAAGCGCGAGCCGTCCCACACCGCGACGCGCACCGATCGCTCCTGATGGATCGGCGTCGCCATCGGCGGGGTGATGAGAAAGCCCTGGTCCTTGCCCCAGTTGACGCCCGACTCGTTCCACGCGATCCACGGCCGCCCCTGCGGATCGACGGCGACGTCGGCCTGGGCTTCGAAGCGCGCGCTCGACGTGACGCGCCGCAGCGCGTCGAGCCGGCCGGCGCGATAGGCGCGAAACATCACGTCGTAGTTGCCGCGATCGTAGGTATCCCACACCAGGTACGCGCTTCCGCCCGGGCCGGCGGCGATCGCGGGCTCCCAGTCGTTCTTCGGCGACTCGCTGACGCGCACCGGGTCGCGCCACTTGCCGCCGTGGAGCTCGCGCAGCCAGACATCGCTCGAGGCCTCGCCGGTCGGAGCGGCGACCAGGCTCTGCCAAGCGACGAACAGGTGGCCGTCGCGCGCCGCGGCGCGATGGAAGAGGTTCGAGCCGCCGCCGCTGATGCGCACGGGATCGCCGAAACCGCCGCGTTCGCGCCGGCGTCCGTAGAGAGTCCAGGCTTCTCCGGAGCGCTCGCTCCAGAACACCCAGAGCGCGCCTTCGCCGTCGACCGCGAGCGAGCAGCGAAAGAGGTCACCGGGCCGGGGCGTCGCTTCGATGGGCGCACTCCAGCGCGCGTCGCGGCGCTCGCGCAGCAGGACGCGGTCCGCCTCGCCCGCGTAGGCGACCCAGGCGACCGCGAGCGAGCCATCCGGGAGCGCTGCGATCGCGGGGTCGTCGTCCTCGAACTCTCCGGTGGAGAGCAGCTCGGGCGTCGGCACCCTGGCGACGGCGGCGCGGCCTTCGAGGAAGGTGGCGCGATCGGCGAGCTCGGCGAGCCGAAACGAGAAGTCACCCTGTGCGCTGCGAACGTCTACGGTCGCTGCACCGTCGTCGCGGACGGTGGCGTAGAGCCCGACGGGGAAGTAGAGGGTCTCGAGCGGGACGGTCGGGCTCATCTCGAGGTAGTTGATGCGATGGAAGCCATCGATGCCGTCGCGCGTGGCGGCGACGCGCCAAGCGTTGGGCTCGATGATCTCGGCCACCCGATCGCCAGGTCCGCGGGTGCCCGGCCCCGGCGCCGCCAACGGGTCGTGATCGAGGAAGTGCCAGCTTCGCAGCGAGACCAGCTCGCCGCCACGCACCAGGATCCACCCGTCCCACCGTTCTTCGGTGGTGGCGCCGATCCCGAGGGTCAGATGAATGGTCGTTTCGGTGGCGCTTGCCGCTGAGGCGAAGGCGGAGGCGAGCGCAAAACAGAAAACGACGCGCGAGCGCACGGTGCGACCGGTGACGATCATGATCGGCAGCGACACTAGATCAGCCGGTATGACCCGTCAACGGAGATGCGCCGCGCTGTCCGGCATCCGGCAGCTAGCACTAGAATCGGCTGCTCACACCGGCGGAGACGACCGCGTATGTCGTGGCACAAGGAGATCGAAGAGCTGGAGCGGCGTCGCGCGCTGGCGCGCCGGATGGGCGGCGAGGAAGGCATCGCGCGCCAGCGCAAGCGCGGCAAGCTGACCGTGCGCGAGCGACTCGACTCGCTGGCCGATCCCGGGTCCTTCCGAGAGTTTCTCGGCCTGATGGGGCATGGTGTCTACGACGGCGAGCGGCTGGTCGAGTTCACGCCGAAGCCCTCGGTCGAAGGGTTCTGCCGCGTCGGCGGGCGCAGGATCGTGGTGACCGCCGGCGACTTCACCGTGCGCGGTGGATCGGCCGGCAGCGGTCACGAGCTCGGCAGCGAGCTGGGCGCCGCCCGCCGCGCGCTCGAGTGGCGCGTGCCGCTGGTGCGGCTGATCGACTCCGCTGGCGGCAGCGTGCGCTCGTTCGAGGAGATCGGCCGCACCTACCTGCCCGACGGCAACATCTGGACCGCGACCGACGTGCGATTGCTGCGCGCGGTGCCGGTGGTGTCCGCGGTCCTGGGCTCGGCGGCCGGCCTGCCGGCGGTCAACGCCTGCATGGCGCACTTCAGTCTCATGCTGCGCGGCATCGGCCACGTCTTTCCGGGCGGGCCGCCAGTGGTGAAGGCGGCGCTCGGCTACGACGTGACCAAGGAGGATCTCGGCGGCGAGCGCATCCACGTCCACGAGAGCGGAGTGATCGACAACCTGGCCGAGACCGAAGAGGACGCGTTCGCGCAGATCCGCCGCTTCCTCTCGTACCTGCCGGACAACGTCTGGGAACCGGCGCCGCGCGGCGAGACCGGCGACGACCCGGGTCGGCGCGAAGAGATCTTGTTGTCCGTGATCCCGCGCGACCGGCGCCTCGCGTTCGACCCTCAGGCCATCGTCGCCGCCGTGGTCGATCGGGGCTCGTTCTTCGAGATCGCCCCGGCGTACGGCCAGTCGCGCATCACCGGCTTGGCGCGGTTCAACGGCTTCGCGGCCGGCGTGATGTGCAACAACCCGAACCATCTCGGCGGCGCCACCGACGTCGCGGCCGGCGAGAAGGCGATCCGGTTGATCCAGCTCTGCGACACCTTCCATCTGCCGCTGATCTCGCTCGCCGACGAGCCCGGGGTGATGGTCGGCCTCGAGTCGGAGCGTCAGGGCATCGAACGCGCCGGCGCTCGCCTCCTGTGCGCGGTCTGCGACAGCTCGATGCCGTGGTGCACGATCGTGATGCGTCGCCTCTACGGCGTCGCCGGTCAATCGCACCATCGCACCACCGGCATGTTCCGCCGCTACGCCTGGCCATCCGCGCGCTGGGGATCGATGCACATCGAGGGCGGCGCCTCCGCTGCCTACCGGCGCGAGATCGAGACCGCTGCCGATCCCGCCGCCAAGCGCCGCGAGATCGAGGCGCGGCTCGAATCGCTGGCGTCGCCGTTCCGCACCGCGGAGGCGACCGGACAGGACATCATCGATCCGCGTGACACCCGCCAGCTGGTTTGCGAGTTCGTCGAGGACGCGCAGCGAGTGCTGCGCACCCAGCTCGGCCCCAACGCGTTTCCCTATCGTCCCTAGGCGACCGATGCGATCGGCCGCGATCGGATGGCCATGACTGTGCGAAGTCTCTTTCGGCGGGCCCTGGTGCGCGGCCGGCGTCGCCGCGGCGGCGATGCGCCGCTGGTGATTCTGATGTATCACTCCGTGGTCCGCCGCGCCCTCGAGGTCGAGGACTTCTGCTTCATCCGCCAGGAGGAATTCCTCGCTCAGCTCGACGTCTTGCGACAGCGGTTCAGGATCGTGCACCTCGAAGAAGGCGTGCGGCTGCTCGAGCGCGGCGGCGCCACGGAGCCGACCGTCGTGCTCACCTTCGACGACGGCTTCCAGGACAACTTCGACGTCGTCTTTCCAGTGCTGCGGGCCGCGGGCGTCCCGGCCACGATCTTCATTTGCACCGACTTCGTCGACACCGACCGCGTTCTCTGGTACTGCCGGCTTCACGACGCGCTGACCCGGACCCGCCAACGACAGCTTTCCTGGAACGGCCGTCGTTTCGATCTCGACGGCGTGCCGGCTCGGACTCACACCGTCCACGCGCTCAAGAGGATGCTCAAGCGGCTGCCCCATCCCTCGCTCGAGTCCGCGGTCGACGAGATCTCGAAGGCACTCGAGCCGGATGCGGAATCCGGAGCTCCAACGGATCGGCGTTTCCGGATGCTGACGAGCGAGGCCATCCGCGAGATGGCCGCCAGTGGCCTAGTCGAGTTCGGTGCGCACACCGGGTCGCACGCCATTCTGGGCAAGCTCTCGCGTCGAGAGCAGCGCGACGAGATCGAGCGCTCGATCTCGGCCGTGGCCGATCTGACCGGCAAGGAGTGCCGTCTGTTCGCCTACCCTAACGGGCT
>DATAFT010000068.1:0-2877 GCA_036257295.1 Thermoanaerobaculia bacterium | reverse complement strand
CGGAGTCGTGCTCCAGGCCGGCCGTCTGATGCCCACCGACATCTACCGCAACATCATCGGCGGCGACACCTCGCTGACCCTCGACGACGCGTGGCAGGCGGCGCGTCTCGCCGGATTCGCCGACGACGTCGCCGAGATGCCCATGGGGATGCAGACCTACATCAGCGAGGGAGGCGGCGGTCTCTCCGGCGGCCAGAAGCAGCGGCTGCTGATCGCGCGCGCGCTGGTGCGCAAGCCGCGCATCCTGTTCTTCGACGAGGCCACCAGCGCGCTCGACAACCGTACCCAGGCGGTGGTCGCCGAAAGCATGGCTCAGATGCAGGCCACGCGCGTCGTGATCGCCCACCGTCTGAGCACGATCCGCCACGCCGATCGGATCTGCGTGGTCGAACAGGGACAGATCGTAGAGCAGGGCAGCTACGACGAGCTGATGAAGCTCGGCGGCATCTTCGCCCACCTCGCTCAGCGCCAGCAGGCCTAACGCGGACCGCGTCGACGACCATGGCGACCATCACCAAAGCCGTTCTCCGGAGCGAGCCATGAAACCATCGAGATCGTCGGTCCTCCGCGTGTTGGTCGTTCTCTCGACGCTTCTCCTCTGCGCCACCGCGTTGGCGCGCGCCAGACCCCCGAGGGGCAACCCCGACAAGGAGCGTCAGCGCGCCAAGGAGATGGACGCCTCCGGTCGCTGGACCCGGCCCGACGCGGCGACCGTGGTCGAGCCCCAGTGGTGGGGGATCTTCGGCGACGACGAGCTTTCGAGGCTGGTCGATCAGGCGATCGCGGACAACATCGACCTCAGGATCCTGACCTACCGCATCGACCAGGCCGAGCTCGGCGTGCGAACGGCGCGTCAAGGGGGACTGCCGCAGTTCTCGGCCGACATCGGCGGCAACGCCAGCTTCGCGAGCCTCGGCGGATTGTCCACGACCACCCGGCAGTACGACGGCGGCATCAGCGTGGGCTGGGAGGCGGACATCTGGGGCAAGGTGCGGCGCGAGAAGGAGGCCACCGCCGCCGAAGTGCGCGCCACCGAGGCGGACTGGCGCGCCGGCTATCTCATCCTGGTTCACGAGGTCGCGCGGTCGTACTTCGGGCTGCGCACGCTCGAGGAGCAGATGGACATCCACCGGCGCGCCATGGGTTGGGCGAAGGAGGCGCTCAACGTCTACGAGCGCCAGCTCGCCAACGGCCTCATCACCCGCGACGCCGTCACCGCGCAGAGCGCCGAAGTGCTGCGACTCGAGCGCGAGATCGCGGAGCTGCAACGGCAGCGCGACGTCGAGACCAACAACCTCGCGGTTCTGCTCGGCAAGATGCCGGGGAGCCTCGCCATCGAGCCCGGCGCGCTGCGCAATCGCGTGAAGCTGCCGCAGGTCGACACCGGGGTGAGCGCGAACCTGTTGGAGCGTCGTCCCGACGTCGTCGCCGCCGACGAGCGTCTGCTCGAGGCCTATCGCATCACCGAGGCGCGCCGCGCGGCGCGGCTGCCGACGCTCACCCTGGGGGGCTCGGCCAGCATCACGGGCGGGTTCGGGAACCCGACCTCCTTCTTCGCCAGCTTCCTGCCGAGGATCTCGTTCCCCGCCCTCAATCCGCAGACCAAGATCAACGTCAAGCGAGCCAAGGTCGATCTCGAGGAGGCGAAGGATCGCTATACGCAGACGGTGCTGCGCGCGGTGCAGGAGACGGAGAACGCGATCATCGACGTGCGCTCGCGCCACTCGCAGCTCGACACCGAGCGACAGCGCCGCGAGCTGCTCGATCGCTCGTTGCGCGACGTCGACACCCGCCTCAAGGCCGGTATGGCGACGCGCCTCGAGGTCCTCGAGGTGAGTCGCTCGCTGCTGCTCGCCGAGCAGCTGGAGCTGCAGCTCTACAGCTTCGCGCTGCTCGATACGGTTCGGCTCTACAACAGTCTGGGTGGAGGTTGGTGAAGCGATGTTGAAGATCTACCACGTGCCCGGGACCCGCTCGATCCGCGTCATCTGGTTGTGCGAAGAGCTAGGGATCCCCTACCAGACCGTTCCAGTCGACTTCTCGCCGGCGTACCGCTCGAGCACCGAGTGGCGCGCGCTCAATCCGGTCGGGAAAGTGCCGGTGCTCCAGATCGACGACTTCACGATGTTCGAGTCCGGCGCCATGGTCCAGCACATCCTCGACTGGCACCGGCCGACGCCGCTCGAGCCCGAGCGCGCCACGCGCGAGCACGCGCTCTATCTGCAGTGGAGCTGGTTCGCGGAAGCGACCTTCGCGCGTCCGATCGGCGAGATCGTCAACCATCGCCGTTCGTTCCCCGGCAACGAGGTCCCGGCGGTGATCGAGGAGATGCGCGGGCGGGCGAAGGTCTGTGCCGATGCCGTCGACGAGGCGCTCGCCGGTCGCGCCTACCTGCTCGGGGACCAGTTCACGGCCGCCGACATCATGATGGGCTACACGCTCATGATCTATCGCCGGCTGGTCACGCCGGAGCTGCCGGCGAACCTCGAGCACTACTGGTCGCGACTGGGCGAGCGGCCGGCGTTTCGGGCCACGATGGCGGCCAACGAGCGCTGAACGTTGCGGCTACGCATGATCCGCGACCACGCCGCGGCGCGCGCGTCCTCCTATTGAATCTGCTTGCGCAGCACCTCGGTGCCGTCCGCCAGCAGCACGCGCTCGATCAACGTCGGTCCGTTGAGCTCGAGCGTCATGTAGCCGTGGGGGACGAACTTCTTCTCTTCTCCCTTGACGTCCGGGTTCGGTCCGTCGAGCACGAGGCAGGCTGGGCTGTCGTCGGTCTTGGCCAGACGTTTCCACGAGACGTCGCCGATGGTCTTCTCGCTGGCAGACTCCTTGACCAGATCCTTGCGCACCGACGGGATGCCACCGTTTCCC
>DATAFT010000015.1:0-3129 GCA_036257295.1 Thermoanaerobaculia bacterium | reverse complement strand
ACGTCGACGTGGCGGCGGTCGAGGTCGGTATAGAAGAGCGTGAGCCCGTCGGTGCGCTTGCGGCACTCCTCCTTGGGCGTGGTGCGGGTGAGCAGGAGGATCTTGTCGGCTTCCTGCGCGGTGGTGGTCCAGATCTTCTTGCCGAAGACGCGGTAGTGGTCGCCGTCGCGCTCGGCGCGGGTCTTGATCGAGGTGGTGTCGAGCCCGGCGTCGGGCTCGGTGACGCCGAAACACGTCTTCTGTTCGCCGCGGATGAGCGGCGGCAGCCACTCGCGGCGCTGTTCTTCGGTGCCGAACACCACCACCGGGTGCGGCCCGAAGATATTGATGTGGATGGCGGAGGCTGCGCTCTGCCCGCCCGACGAGCGAGCCACCTCGTGCATGACCAGCGCGGCCTCGGTGACGCCGAGGCCGGTGCCGCCGTACGCCTCGGGCATGGCGATGCCGAGCACGCCGATGTCGGCCATGGCGCGGTGGAAGTCGGTGGGGAACTCGGCGCTGTTGTCGTGCTCGAGCCAGTAGTCGTCGTCGAAGCGCGCACAGGCGGCGCGCACCGTCTTGGCGAGCGCCTCTTGCTGGGGGGTGAAGGTGAGGTCCATGAGGGGACTCTAGAAGAATCCCCGTTCCGCTGCGTCGCCCTCTAGTGCCTGAACTTCGACACCAGGTAGAAGACCAGCGAGATCACCACCGAGAGCAGGATACTGGTGGTGATCGGAATGAAGACCTTCGTGCCGGGGCGCTCGATGCGGATGTCGCCCGGTAGCCGCCCGAGCCAGTGCAGAGCGCCGACGCTGAACAGGACGCCTACCACTACGAGGATGAGCCCGGCGACGATGAGAAAGCGCCCGCTGCCATCCATGCCCTCACTATAATCACCTCCACACCGTAGTTTCATCGCGCGGCGACCGGGTAACACACCATCCGCCGGCGCGACTGGGAGGGAGCATGGGCACCAAGCTGTCATCGGCCTTGATCGCCGAGTTCGTGGGGACGTTCGCGCTCATCTTCATCGGCGCCGGCGCCGGCGCGCTGGGCATCGGAGGCCTGGTCGGCGTCGCGTTCGCGCATGGCTTGGTCATCGTCGCGTTCGCGTACGCGTACGGGCACATCTCCGGCACTCACATCAACCCGGCGGTCACCATCGGATTGTGGGTCGGCGGGCAGATCGAGGCCGTGCGCGCCGTGGCCTACATCGTGGTGCAGCTGCTGGGCGGCATCGCCGGCGCGATGGCGCTGCGCGCCCTCGGCCGAGGGGTCGGAGCGGACTCCGGCCTCGGCGCCACCGTGCTCGCCGACGCCCTACCGATCGGGCAGGCGATCATCACGATCACGCCGGCCGCGGGTCTCCTGATCGAAACGATCCTCACGTTCTTCCTGGTCAACACCATCTTCAACGCCGCGGTGAGCGGCAAGGCGGGCAACATGGCGGGACTCGCCATCGGCATGACGCTCACGTTCTGCATCCTGATGGGCGGGCCGCTCACCGGCGCGAGCCTCAACCCGGCGCGCACGATCGGCCCGGCGGTGGTGACCGGCAACTACGCGGACCTTTGGGTCTACATCGTCGGCCCGATCGCGGGCGGCATCATCGCCGCACTGCTCTATCGCGGAGCGTTGGCGCCGGAAAAGTGACCGGGGCTCAGCCGCGGCGCGGCCGCTTCGGAGCCGCGGCCTTCTTGCGCGCGGTGGCCTTGCGGCGCGGCGCGCGCTTGACGCGCGGTCCGGCGCTGCGGCGCGCCTCGAGCAGCTCTAGCGCGTTCGCGATCGTCACCGTGCCGGGATCGGCGCCGCGCGGCAGCGAGGCGTTGGTGGTGCCGTCGGTCACGTATGGACCGTAGCGGCCCGCCATCAGCTTGACGACGTTTCCCGCGGGGTCGGCGCCCAGCTCGCGCAGCGCGGTGGGACCGCGGCGGCGATTCGGCTTGGGCTCGAGTAGCTTCTGGAGCGCGGCCTCGAGCCCGATCTCGAACACGTCCTCGGGCTGGTCGAGACTGCGCGTCTCGCTGCCGCGCTTGAGATAGGGACCGTAACGCCCGTAGTCGGCGACGATCGTCTCGCCGCTCTCGGGATCGACGCCGACGTCGCGCGGCAGCGACAGCAGGCGCACGGCCTGCTCGAGCGTGACGTTGTCCGGCGTCATGCCGGGCAGCAGCGACTTCATCTTCGGCTTCTCGTCGCCCTCGGGCTCGCCGAGCTGGACGTATGGACCGAAGCGGCCGCTGCGCAAGAGCACCGCCTTGCCGGTGCCGGGATCGACGCCCAGCTCGCGCGGCCCGGACCCCTGCTCGAGGAGCTCGAGCGCCCGCTTCAAGTCGAGCTCGTCGGGGGGTAGGTCATCCGGGATCGCCGCGCGCTGCTCGCCGCGCTCGAGGTAGGGCCCGTAGCGCCCGACGCGCACGGTGACCTGCGCGTCGTCGAGCGCCTCCTGGTCCACACCGTCCAGCGGAATGGTGCACGAGTCCCGCGCGTCGATGTCCTGTTGCGTCATCGCGTGCAGTCCGGTGCCGTCGCGATCGCCGAAGTAGAACTCCTTGAGGTAGGGAATCGAGTCCTTGGAGCCCAGCGAGATAGCGTCGAGGTCGTCCTCCATTCGCGCCGTGAAGTCGAAGTCGACCAGGTCGGGGAAGTGCTTCTGCAGCAGCTTCACCACCGCGAACGCGGTGAAGGTCGGCACCAGGGCGTTGCCCTGCTTGATCACGTACTCCCGCTGCTGGATGGTCTCGATGATCGAGGCGTAGGTCGACGGCCGGCCGATGCCGCGGGTCTCGAGCTCCTTGATCAGCGACGCCTCGGTGTAGCGCGGCGGAGGCTGCGTGGTGTGGTCGCGCGGCTCGAGACGCCGCGCCTCGAGCTGGTCGTTGCGCGCGACCCGCGGCAACAGCACCTCCTGCTCCGCGAGCTCGCTCTCGGGGTCGTCCGAGCCTTCGGCGTAGGCGCGCAGGAAGCCGGGGAACTCGATGGTCTTGCCGCGCGCCTGGAAGATCGCTTGGGGGGTAGGTTCTTCGTCGCTGGGATGGGGGCGGGGACGGGTACCGATCGCGGGAGGTTCTGAGGCAGCTGGGGCGATTTCGTCGCGATCGGAACCTGTCCCCTTACGTGCTGGTGCCTCGCTCTGGGGCACGTTGCCCA
>DATAFT010000012.1:0-24727 GCA_036257295.1 Thermoanaerobaculia bacterium | reverse complement strand
CTCGGCGGCCAGGGCGCGACCCGTGACCGCCGTCAGGACTTCGGGAAACAGGAGCGTTCCGTAAGCGAAGAGCGTCGTCATACAGGTTCGGGTGTGTCGCGAGGCCGAAACGAATACGGGAAGAATTCCCTAGTTACGTTTCCGCAAGTCGGCGCTACGGTGCCCATTCAATCGACTTGCAGCCGGCTTTGGGGCATAACTCTCTCAGTTGATTGCGCTTAGGACGACTAAGGGATCTACCCGGCCCGAAACTACAGGATCGGCACGCGGTTTGCCCCTATCACCAAGGATGTCCCAACCGACCGGCCGACTCACCGCTGCGCTCGAACGGCGGAGCGCCGATACCATCGCGCACCAGAAACGCATCGCACGGATCGCCGGACGACTCGCCGCGGACATGGGCTGGTCCGAGGAAGAGGGACGCGCCCTCGAGCTCGCCGCGTCGATGCACGACATCGGCAAGCTGGCGCTCCCACACCGCGTCCTCGCCAAGCCCGGCGCGCTCGATCCCTTCGAGCGCAAGATCGTGCAGACCCATACCGTGTTGGGAGCGCTGCTGCTTCTCGGCAAAGCCGGCACTTGGGTGCGCCTGGCGCGCAGCATCGCCCTCCACCACCACGAACGCTGGGACGGACGGGGCTATCCGCGTCGCCTCGCCGGCAGCTCGATTCCGGCCGGGGCCCGCATCGTCGCCGTCGCCGACGTCTTCGACGCGCTCACGCATTCGCGCGTGTACCGGCCGGCGTTTCCCGTCGGGCGCGCGGTCGAGTACATGCGCTTGCAGCGAGGACGTCACTTCGACCCCGACGTCATGGACTGCTTCCTCGACTTGCTGCCCGCGATCTCTTCCCACCAAGTCTTCCAGGTCGCCTGACCCCGCCTCACGCGTTAGCGACTTCGAGCTCCAGCGCCTTGGCGTACTTGCGACGCGCGGCCTCGCGTAGCTTGGGCAGGTGGGTCGACGGGAACTTGGCGTCGTCCGACCCCTGGTACCCCTTGAGGATCTCGCGCGCCAGCGTGATCTTGTGCACCTCGGTGGGTCCGTCGGCGAGCCCCATGTGGAAGGCGTCGATGACGCCGTCGGAGAACGACATCTCGTTCGACAGCCCGAGCGCGCCGTGCACCTGGAGCGCTCGCGCGTAGACGTCGAGGTAAACGCGCGGCATCGCGGCCTTGACCGCCGAGATGTCGGCGCGCACCAGCTTGTAGTCCTGATAGCGGTCGATGCGCCACGCCGTGCGCAGGACGAGCAGCCGGAACTGCTCGATGTCGAGGTAGGAGTCGGCGATCTTCTCCTGCACCAGTTGCTTGGCGGCGAGCAGCTCACCCTGAGTCTGGCGTGAGAGCGCGCGCTCGCACATCTGGTCGAACGCCTTCCTGATCTTGGCCACGGTGCGCATGGCGTGGTGGATGCGGCCGCCGCCGAGGCGGGTCTGCGCCACCACGAAGCCCTGGCCCGGCGCGCCCAGCAGGTGATCCTTCGGCACGCGCACGTCGGTGTAGCGCACGTAGCCGTGGGCGCCTTCGCCTTCCTCTTCCTGGCCGATGCCGACGTTGCGGACGATCTCGACGCCCTTGGTGTCACGCGGCACGATCAGCATCGAGAGCCGGCGGTAGGGCGGCGCCTCGGGGTCGGTGACCGCCATCACGATCAGGAACGACGCGTAGCGCGCGTTGGACGAGAACCACTTCTCGCCGTCGATCACCCACTCGTCGCCGTCGAGCACGGCCCGCGTGGTGAACACCTTGGGGTCGGCGCCGCCCTGCGGCTCGGTCATCGAGTAGCAGGAGACGATCTCGTTGCGCAGCAGCGGCTCGAGCCACCGCCGTTTCTGTTCGACCGTTCCGAAGTGCGCGAGGATCTCGGCGTTCCCCGAGTCGGGCGCCTGGCAGCCGAACACCATCGGGCCGAAGCGCGAGCGGCCGAGGATCTCGTTGAGCAGCGCGAGCTTGACTTGGCCGTAGCCGAGGCCGCCGAGCTCGGGCCCGAGATGACAGGCCCAGAGTCCGCGTTGCTGCACGATCTTCTGGAGCGGACGCACCAGCTTGTTGCGGTGCGGATCGGTCAGGTCGTAAGGGTTCCCCAGCACGAAGTCGAGCGGCTCGATCTCCTCGCGGACGAACTCGTCGACCCAGTCGAGCTGCGTTTGATATTCGGGCTCGGTCTCGAAATCCCAGGCCATGTGGTTCCTCCGATTCGCGTGAGGTAGAGCCGACGAGTCTATCCGCGCGAGCAATCAAGAGCGACTGCGATCAGGTGGCGGAGGCGGCCCCCAGATCGCGCTCTCGTAGTGCTCGAGGATGTGGTGATCGCTCGTGAGCAGTGGGGCGCTGCGCACCTGTGCCTGCGCCACGATCACACGATCGAAGGGGTCGCGAGTCCAACTCGCGTCCCGCGCCCGCGCCGCCACCAGCGGAAAAGCGAGGTCGCAAACGGTGAGGCCCAGCTCGGTCGAGAGCGCGGAGAGGACTTCGCCGACGCGGGGCTTGAACCGACCGCGTTCGTTCAGGAGCTGGAGCTCGAGCCCAACCATCGGCGAGATGAGCAGCTCCTGCGTCTCGATCAGATCCCGAGCGCCGATCGGCAGGAGATCGAGCCGCCCGTCGTAGAGCCAGGCGACCACGTGGGTATCCAGATAGATCATCGCTTCTCGGGGCTGATGTCGTCGTCGAGCTCGGGCACTCCGGACCATTCCTCCGACCAGTCGACGTGCACCAGGTCCATCGGGTCGCCCACGATCGCATCACGCTTGGGAAGGAGGTCGAGTCGTCGGCGAGCTGGCGGCGGAACGATTCGGAGCAACTTTCCCTTGCGCTCGATCTCGACCACCTCGCCGGTCTCGAGCACGCGATCGAGGATTCGATAGATGTCCTGGCGAAGTGCGGATGCGGTGACTCTCATCATCGTGCGTACGACTTTAACAAAACGTACGTACTTGTACTCGGCCAGCGTCCCTCCGCACTCGCGCGTTGGCACGGCTGCTACTCTCCTTGGCCTGACCCAGAGGACGAAATGAGCGGATGGAACCTGGCGGACATCATGGAGGCCGTGGCGCAAGCCCATCCGGCGGCACCGGCGCAAGCGCAAGGCGACCGCGCCACCAACTGGGCCGACCTCGACCGCCGGGCCGAGGCGGTGGCGGCGGCCCTGGTCGAGCGCAGCGCGCGACGGCAGGAAAAGGTCGCGCAGTACCTCTACAACGGACCCGAGTACCTCGAGACCGTGGTCGCCTCGTTCAAGGCGGCGTTGGTCCCGGTCAACACCAACTACCGCTACCAGGACGCCGAGCTCCTCTACCTGTGGGACAACGCCGACGTGGTCGCGGTGGTGTTCCACGGCACCTTCACCGAGCGCATCGAAGGCCTGCGCGCGCGACTACCGAAGATCCACACCTGGCTGTGGGTCGACGACGGCAGTGGGGCGCGGCCGGAGTGGGCGGTCGACTACGAGCAGATCGCGGAGTCGGGCGCGCGTCTCGAGCTTCCGTGGCTTCGCTCTGGCGACGATCTGCTGCTGCTCTACACCGGCGGCACCACCGGGATTCCCAAGGGCGTGATGTGGCGCCAGGACGATCTGCTGCAGATCTACAACCGCGCGCGGTTACCCGCGCCTTACGACGTGACGCGAGGCGTCGACGGCATCCGCCAGCAGAAGGCCGCCGAGGGTCCGGGGCGCGTCGTTCTGCCCGCGAGTCCGTTGATGCACGGCACCGGCCTCCTCACCGGGCTCATGACGCTGGTCTCGGGCGGCAGCGTGATCACGCTCGCATCGCGCCGCTTCGATCCGGTCGAGATGCTCGACGCCATCGATCGCTTCCACGTCGAGGGCACCGCGATCGTGGGCGACGCGTTCGCGCGCCCGCTGGTCGAGGCGCTCGACGCCAACCCGGGACGATGGAACATTTCGTCGCTGCTGGGCATCACGTCGTCCGGTGTGATGTGGAGCGAAGAGGTGAAGCGCGGCCTGCTGCGGCACCACCCGACGGTGATCCTGCGCGACGCGCTCGGCTCCTCGGAGTCGATCGGCATGGCGAACTCGGAGTCGACCGGCGCCGCCGCGGAACGCACCGCGAAGTTCAAGCTCGGCGACTTCGCGACCGTGCTCGACGACGCCGGCAAGCCGGTGGCGCCGGGCTCGGGCGCCATCGGCCGCATCGCGGTGCGCGGCAACCTGCCGGTGGGCTACTACAAGGACGAGGAGAAGACCGCGCGCACGTTCATCGTCTACGACGGCGTGCGCTGGTCGATTCCGGGCGACTACGCCACGGTCGAGGCCGACGGATCGATCGCGCTGCTCGGCCGCGGCTCGGTCTGCATCAACACCGGCGGCGAGAAGGTGTTTCCAGAGGAAGTCGAGGAAGCGTTGAAGTCGCACCCCGAGGTGCGCGACGCGGTCTGCGTCGGCGTTCCGGACACCCGATTCGGCGAAGCCATCACCGCCATGGTCGAGCCCGCCGAAGGCCAATCTCCCACCGAAGCCGACCTCATCTCGTGGGTCAAGGAGCGCCTCGCGCACTACAAGGCGCCGAAGCGGGTGCTCCACGTCGATACCCTGGGCCGTTCGCCGTCGGGGAAGGTCGACTACAAGGGCTTGAAGCAGCTCGCGCTGCGGCGTCTCGGCCTCGATGCGCGCTGACGCTGCGACCGCGGCCGCCGCGCTAGCCATCGCCTCGCTGGTGGGGATCGCGGCGCTGGCGGCTTCGCCGCCGCTAGCGGCCCAGGACCGGGCTTCCGGCTCCGGCGCCGCCACGAGCTTCACACGCCAAGCCAACGCTCGCGTCGCGGGCGAGCTCCCGTTCGCCGACCGGCAGGACTTCGAGCTCGCGACCCGCGGGTTCATCGCGACGCGCGCGGAGCCACGGATCGAGACCGCCGACGGCCGCGTGGTGTGGGACCTCGCCGCTTACGACGCGATCGCGGGCGCGGCGCCGGACACCGTCAATCCCAGCCTCTGGCGCCAGGCGCAGCTCCTCGCCAAGCACGGACTGTTCAAAGTCGCCGATCGTGTCCATCAGGTCCGCGGCTTCGACATCTCGAATGTCACGTTCATCACCGGCTCGACCGGCTACATCGTGATCGACCCGCTGCTGTCGGTCGAGACCGCCGCCGCGGCGTACGAGCTGGTGCGCCAGCAGCTCGGCGATCGGCCCGTGGTCGCGGTCATCTACACGCACAGTCACGCCGACCACTTCGGGGGCGTGCGCGGCGTGGTGAAGCAGGAGGACGTGGCGGCGGGCAAGGTGCGGATCCTCGCGCCGCCGCGATTTCTCGAGGAGTCGGTGGCGGAGAACGTGATCGCCGGCAACGCGATGAGTCGTCGCGCCGCCTATCAGTTCGGCAGCGCGCTACCGGTGGGCGCCACCGGACACGTGAGCTCGGGGCTCGGTCAGGGCACGTCGCGCGGGACCGTCTCGCTCATCGCGCCCACCGACACCATCGCAGCGACCGGCGAGACGCGCACCATCGACGGCGTTCGCCTCGTCTTCCAGCTCACGCCCGGCACCGAGGCGCCGGCCGAGATGAACGTCTACTTCCCGGAGTGGAAGGCGCTCTGCATGGCCGAGAACGCGGGCGCCTCGATGCACAACATCCTGACTCCGCGCGGCGCGCTGGTGCGCGACGCCAAGGCGTGGGCCGACTACCTCACGGAGTCGATCACGCTCTACGGCGGCGCCACCGACGTCGTGTTCGCCAGCCATTTCTGGCCGCGCTGGGGCGGCGACGCCGTCCGCGACTACCTCGAGAACCACCGCGACGCCTACAAGTATCTCCACGACCAGAGCGTGCGGCTGCTCAACCAGGGATACACCGGGAGCGAGATCGCGGAGCGGCTCCGTCTGCCGGACGCACTGGCGCGGCACTGGTACAACCGCGGCTACTACGGAACCATGAGCCACAACTCGAAGGCGGTTTACCAGCGCTACATGGGGTGGTACGACGGCAATCCATCGCATCTTCACGCGCTGCCGCCGGAAGAGGCCGGGCGACGCTACGTCGAGGCGATGGGCGGCGCCGCCGCGGTGCTCGAGCGCGCTCACGCCGCCTACGACGCGGGCGAATACCGTTGGGCGGCGGAGCTCGCCGATCGCCTGGTGTTCGCCGGCGAGGCGACCGGGGCCGCGGAATCGATGCTCGCGCAGTGTTTCGAGCAGATGGGCTATCAGGCCGAGGCCGGCACCTGGCGGGACATGTACCTGACGGGCGCGCGCGAGCTGCGATCGGGCGTTCCTCCGCCGCAAGCCGCCGGGGTCCGCATCGACGTGCTGCGCAACACACCATCGTCGATGCTCCTCGACTTCCTCGCCGTCCGGCTCGACGGCGAGCGCGCGGCGCGGGAACGGCCGACGACGATCGACCTCGCTTTCCCCGACTTCGGCGAGACCCACCGCGTTCGATTGCGCAACGGGGTCCTGATCCACGAAGCTCGGAGCGCCGCCGCCGAGGTCGCTCCGGCGCCGCCGTCTGCGCGTCCCGACGCGGTGCTGACCATGAGCCGCGCCGTCTTCCTGCAGGTCGCGTTCGCGGGCACGCCGCTGCGCCCTCAGATCGAGAGCGGCGCGGTGAAGGTCGAAGGGGACGGTGCTGCGTTCGAAACGCTGCTCAGGCTGCTCGACACGTTCACGCCCGACTTCGCGATCGTGACGCCGTAGGAAGCCTCCCTCACCCGACCTGCAGACTCGACCCGCCATCGACCGGCAACACCGCGCCGGTGATGAATCGCGCGTCGTCGGACGCGAGGAAGAGCGCCGCCTGCGCCACGTCCCAGCCGGTGCCCATCTTCCGGCCCAGCGGCACCCGCGAGTCGCGCTCGGCGACCACTTCGGCGCGCGACTTGCCGGTGGCCCGGACGCGCGGCTCGATCGCCATCGGTGTGTTCATCAGACCGGGCAGGATGACGTTGGCGCGGATGCCGTCGCGCGCGTGCTGGATCGCGACCTGCTGCGTGAGCGCGATCACCGCCGCCTTGGTGGTCTTGTAGGCGACATACGGATAGGCCGCCACCGCCGCGACCGAGGAGATGTTCACGATCGCGCCGCCACCCTGACGCTTCATGACCGGGATCGCGTGCTTGCAGGTGAGCACCATGCCGCGCAGGTTGACGGCGACGATGCGGTCGAACGCCCCGGTCGAGATGTCGACGATCGGCGCGTCGCCGCCGGCGAGGCTGATCCCCACGTTGTTGTGCAGCACGTCGACGCGCCGGAAACGGGAGACGCACTCGGCGACCGCGGCCTCGACCGCCGCCTCGTCGGTGACGTCGGCGGCGAACACCGCCGCCACACCACCTTCCGCCACGATGCGCTCGACCGTCTCCGCCGCCGACGCGTGGTCGCGGTCGACGGCGAGCACGCGCGCGCCCTCGCGCGCGAAGAGGAGCGCGGTCGCTCGTCCATTGCCGATGGTCTCGCCGGGTGTCTGCCCGGCACCCACCACGATCGCCACTTTGTCGCGTAGCCGCATCGCGCCGGGTCAGGACTGGCCGGTGCGTTCCTTCGACAGGTGAGTCTCGAACCAGCGCACGATCTCGACCGTGGACCGGATGCGGTTCTCGAGGCGCACGAAGCCGTGCCCTTCATCGGCGAAGAGCACGTACTCGACCGGCACGCCGCGCCGCTTCAGGCTGTCGACCACCTGTTCGGCCTCGACCACCGGAACGTTGGTGTCGTTGGCGCCGTGTAGCACGAGGGTCGGCGCCTTGACGCGATCGATGACGTGAATCGGAGACAGGTCGCGCAGCAGATCCTTCTCGGTGACCGGGTCGCCGTACTCGATGGTCGAGATCGCGGCCATCCACGGCTCGGTGTTGGCGAAGAAGGTCTCGAAGTTGACGATCCCGAACAGATTGGCGCCCGCGGCGAACAGGTCGGGGTAGCGCGTGAGGCCGGCCATCACCATGTAGCCGCCGTAGGAGCCTCCCATGATCCCGAGCCGCTGCGGATCGGCGATGCCGGCGCCGACCACCCAGCGCGCGCAGGTCTCGAGATCGCGGACTCCGTCGTGGCGCAGAGCGCCGTTGTCGAGGTTGACGAAGCGCTTGCCGAAGCCGGACGACCCGCGCACGTTGGGGGCGAAGACTCCGATGCCGCGCTCGAGGAGAGCCTGGTAGGTCGCGCTGAAGAACGGGCGCTCCTGGCCTTCGGGGCCACCATGGAAAGAGAGCACCATGGGAACAGGTCCACTGCTTCCGGGCGGTCGATACAGCCAGCCGCTGAGCTCGAGGCCGTCGTGAGCCGGGAAGCGGACCAGCTCCGGACGGACGAGAGCGTCGAGGTCGACGCCTGGATGCGGGCTCTCGGTAACCCGAGAGAAACGCAGCTTGCCGAGATCGAGCACCCACACGTCGCGCGGGGTCGCGGCGCCCGACGCGACCAGGGCGAGGCGGCTACCGCTCTTCGAGAGCGTCAGACCTCCCACGATCTCGGCCGGAAGGTCTACCAGTCGCCTCGACTCGAACGCATCTCCTGCCCTGGCGTCCGACACGGTGTCTGGCGCCGTCTTTTGTCCGATGCCGGCACCGAACGCGCCAGTCGCCGGGGCGGGTGCCACGGTCGAGGAACCAGCGGTCGGCGCCTTCGTGCCCCTGAAGACCAGGTCCACCAGGTTGAGCTCGCTCCTGCCCGCCACGTTCCAGACCAGGGCCGCCTGCCTGCCGTCCTCGCTCACCGCGAGCCCGTCGAGGTCGGCGTCGTCGCGGGCCGCGATCACTTCGATGGGGCCGGGCTTGCCGCTGCCATCGAGGCGGATTCGCGCGAACGCGGCCAGGTCTCGATCGAGATCGGAGCGCAGGTACACCGTGCCGCCATCCGCGGCGAGAACGCCATCGAACGTGCCAGGGCCCTGGTGCGGCGTGAGCAGCGTCTCTCTACCGCTCGGGATTTCGAGCAGGTACAGGTTGGAGTCGCCTCGGCTCTTGACGCGCAGCACGAGCGCGCGATCGCCGTCGCGGCTCATGTCGACGAGACCACCGATGCCGTCGTTGCGCAGCACCAGCTGCATCGGGCCGCCGGTAGCGACGTCGTAGAGGTAACCGTCGATGGCGCGCGGGTTGGCGCTGTTCGAGCCGAGGAGGAGTCGCCGTCCGTCACGGCTCCACCCGGCCAGGCGGTTCGACTCCTTGCCGCCGTCGGTCACCCGCACCAGGCCGGTGCCATCGGGCTTGACCAGGTACACCTGAGTGTTCATGCCGCCGCCGGGAGCGACGGTGAACGCCAGCCAGTCGTAGGCCTCGTTGGGCGACCACGCCACCGACTGCACGGGGTCGTCGAGCGCGGTGACCTGTCGGGGAAAACCGCCGCCGACCGGCGCGGTCCAGATCTGCGGCAACCCGCTCAGGTTCGAGACGAACGCGACGCGTCTTCCATCCGGCGAGAACGAGGGCGACCCCGCGAAGCCGACGCGCGCCATGGCGGCGACGGTGGCCTCGAGATCGCCGGCCGTTCGCGCATCGGCGCGCTGCTCCGAAGCCGCATCGGATCGACCTGTCAACATGGTCACCGCCAGTGCCGCCGCCGACATCGCGGCGCGCGCCTGGCCCGCGCTACGCATCCCGGATCGCTCGCGGCGAGGCGATCAGTGCGGAGGCGCGCAGGAGACGAAGACTCAGCCAAGCGATCCAGACGAAGATCGCACCGTCGGCGATCCGTTGCGACAGGCCGCGCCAGGACTGAAGAGACGGCTGCAGCATGCCGAGAAACCCTATCGCAACCAGCAAGGCCGCCAGGACGCTCGGCGCCGCCGCGCCACGCCAACCGGCGGCGCTGCGGAACGCCGCGGCGAGGAAGAGGAGACCGATCACACCGCCGAGGTACTCGAAGAGAGCGGAGCCGCTGTGAATCGATTGCGAGAGCGAGCCCTCGCTCGGACAGCCCGGATCGCAGCGGAAGACGGCCGCGACGACGTAGGCGACACCGACGCCGGCGAAACAGACGACGCCGGTGGTCGAAAGCGCGCCCGCCGGAAGCTCCGGCCGCGCCAGCGCGAGGAATGCGAACACCAGGAGCCCGGTGACGCCGAAGCCCGCGATCGACACGACGGACCCCAACGGCTCGCCGCGGGCGCCGAGCTCGCTGATGTACTGCGAGCTCTGCGAGTAGTCGGCCCGCAGCGACCCGACGGCAGGGACGACGAACGCCCAGACCGCCGACCACAGACCGCAGATCGCTGCGGCTCTGCGGCGGCGATCGTCAACCATGCTCGTCGAACTGGGGCGCATCGCCGCCGATGTGGTCCCACGGCGCTTTCGAAGCGACGAAGATGTGCATCTCGATCTCGACACCGGGATCGCCGTCGACGCTCCCGAGCGTGACGCCGTGCACCTGGTCCCCTTGCATGCCGCAGAGCGTCGTGCCGCAGGTTCGGCAGAACGCGAGGCCCCACCCCGGGGCGGACTCGTAGCGGGTCAGGTTCCCTTCACCGTTCACCCACGAGAGCGAGCCCGGTTCGATCTCGGCGTACGCCGAGCCGGCTCCGCTGAAGGCCTTCCGGCACCGCGAGCAGTGGCAGCTCCGCGCCGCCTTCAGTGGAGACGCGATCGAGTAACGGACGCGCCCGCAGAAGCACCCGCCGGTGAGAGCTCCGCTTCCTCCCCCCATCACCAGGCGATCCCGTGGTCCTCGCCGTGGTCCGACGCGGCGCCCCACATGGTCCCGTGCTCGCGATCGAACCAGATCGCGGTGATTGGTCCCGAGGTGCGGTCGCCGGCGGTGACTCGATAGCCCATCTCGACCAGTTGGCGGCGCACGTGCGGCGGCGTCAGCGTGTTGACCTCGATGCGTCCCGGCAGCGACTCGTGCTTCCCGAACGAGCTACGCATCTGGTAGCTGGTGATGTTCGCCGCCTCGGCCGCTTCCTGCGGGGTCATGCCGAACTCCACCACCGCGAGGAAGAACTGGAGCAGGTTCTGGTCCTGGGTGTCGCCACCCTGGACCGAGAACGCGAGGTACGGCTTACCGTCGCGCAACGTGAGCGTGGGCGTGAGCGTCGCGCGCGGCCGCTTGCCGGGCTCGAGCACGTTGAACGGCCCCATCGACGGATCGAGCACGAACGCCTGCATGCGCTGGCTCATGCCGATCCCGGTGCGCCCGGCGATGACGGCGGGGATCCATCCGCCGCTCGGCGTCACCGACACCACCCAGCCCTCCTCGTCGGCCGCTTGCACCGACGTGGTGCCGGCGCGGAACGCTTCGTCGTGGGATCGGAACGCCGCGCTCTCGACCGCCGGCGGCACCGGCGGCACGAAGGTCGGGTCCCAGCGATCGAGCAGATCGAGGTACGGGTTCTTGCCCCCTTGGAAGGGATACGGATCGCCGGGCTTGATCGCCGGGTCGTTCCGCTCCCAGTCGATGAGCTTCGCGCGCTCGCGGGCGTACTCCTTCGACAGCAGACCTTCGATCGGCTCGACCGGCGGGAAGTGGTTGTCGCCATAGTAGAAGTCGCGGTCGGCGAAGGCGAGGCTCATCACCTGGTAGAGCGCGTGGTCGTAGCGCGCGCTGTTGTAGCCCATCGACTGGAGGTCGAGCGGCTCGAGCAGATTGAGCGCCTGGAGCATCACGGGCCCCTGCACCCAGTGCGTGAGCTTGTAGACCTCGACGCCGCGATAGGTGGTCTTGACCGGCTCTTCGAGGTAGACCTGCCAGCGCGCCAGGTCCTCCTCGGTGTGCAGGCCGCCCTGCTCGCGCGAGCCGCGCGCGAACTCGCGCGCGATGTCGCCGCGGTAGAAGCGGTCGTTCGCGGCCAGGATCGCGTCCTTGCGGCTCTTGCCGGCGGCGAGCGCCATGCGTTCGGCCTCGACCAGCTTGCGCAGCGTCGCGGCCAGGTCGGGTTGGCGGAACATCTCGCCGGCGTGCGGCGCCTCCCAGGCCTCGCCCGCATGCGGCAGGAGCACCGCCTTCGAGTACGGCCACTCGGCGATCCGCTTCTTCTCCCGCTCGATCTGAACCGTGACTTCCATCTCGATCGGATAGCCGTCGGCCATGTCGATCGCCGGCGCCAACACCTGAGCGAGCGAGAGCTCTCCGAACTCGGCGAGCATCACCATGAGACCGCCGGGCGCGCCGGGCGTCACCGCCGCGAGCGGACCGAACTCGGGCGGAAACGGCATGCCCTTGGAGAGGAAGAACTCGGGCACAGCACCGGTGGGTGCTGAACCGAGCGCGTTGATGCCCGTCACCTTGCCGGTATGGGGATCGAACACCAGCGCATGCACCTCGCCGCCCCAACTGAAGGCGTCGAACATGGTGGCGGTGGCGGCGATCATCGCGCAGGCGGCGTCGACCGCATTGCCGCCCTTCTCGAACATCATGGAGCCGGCGGTCGCCGCCAGCGGCTTACCCGTGATCGCGATCCAGTGCCGGCCGTGAAGTGGCGGTTTCACCGTGCGCTGCGCCGCCGCTGGAAGCGTAGCCATCGCGAGCGCGAGGGAGAGAGCGATTCCTGATCGCATCAATGGGCCCCCATCAGACGTCGCGGAGTCGCCACGGTCAAGATGCGGCCGTCGAGCTCCATCGCCAGGCCCTGCGTCTTGAGGATGACGGCGAGGGCGTGGTCCCAGCGCACGTCGACCAATTCGGCCGTCACCTTGCCGCTGACGCCGGGATCGATGATCACGTTCACCGCGGCGATGCGCGCGAGCGAACGGACCACCTCGACCAGGTCGGCCTCCTTCAGACTCAAGCTGATGATCGGAACCGGCTTTGCCGGCGCCGGCGTCGCCGCCGGCGTCAGCACGACGATCCGAGGCGTCTCCCGTTGCTGGCCATGCGCCGCAGTGGGAAGCAGCAGGACGGTGGCCAGGGCGAGTCCGCGGTTGATCATTCGGTACGACCGGGGCGAAGCGGCAGTCTACCGCCTCGCATATCCTCGACGCCTCTACGATGGGGAGGAGCTTCGATGAAACACCCGTCCTACGACGATGGCTGCGGCGTCTGCAGGTCGATCGCTTCGGTCGAGCCGTTGTTCGAAAACGACCTCTGGTTCGTGGCACGGATGCCGAAGGGAATCGGCGTCCCCGGGTGGGTCATGGTGTGCTCGCAGCGGCACACCGCGGGAATCGCGCACCTGAACGACGTCGAGGCGGCGAACTTCGGCCCGGCGATGCGGCACCTCTCGCGCACGCTCGAGGAAGTGACCGGCGCGCTGCGCATCTACACCGCGGCGATGGGCGAGAGCTTCCCGCATCTCCATGCCCATCTGGTGCCGCGCATGGCGAAGATGCCGAACGACGTGAAAGCGTGGGGGGTGTTCGATCTGCACCGCGCCACCGAGAAGGGCGAGGTGAAGGTCGACGAGAACGAGGTGGCCGACGTCGCGCGCCGCTACAGCGAAGCGCTGGCGAAGTATCCACCGCCGCGATGACTCACGGCGGCACGTTGCCGCAGCCGCCGATGGCCGCAAGCACAGGAGACGAGATGATCACCGGACACTGCCATTGCGGAGCGGTGACCTTCGAGGTCGCCGGCGAGATCCGCAGCTTCCAGCACTGCCACTGCACCACCTGCCGGCGCATCCACGGCACCGTCTACAGCTCGAGCGCCGTGGTCGATCGCGCCGCCTTCACGATCACGCGCGGCGCCGACGCCATCACCGAGTACGAGTCGTCGCCGGGCAAGAAGCGCTGCTTCTGCTCGCGCTGCAGCGCGCCGATCTACGCCTATCGCGACGCCGAGCCCCGCTTCGTGGTCCTGCGCATGGGCACCGTCGACGGCGACCCGGGCGCGCGGCCGACGCGGCACATCTGGGTGAGCCACCAGGCGCCCTGGTACGAGATCCTCGACGACCTACCCCGGCTCGAAGAGATGTAGAAGAACGGGCGCAGGCGAGTTGCGCCCCTACACCCTGCCGTCGATCAACACGTCGAGCAGATACGGCTTCCCACTGGCGAAGGCGCGATCGAGCGCGGGCTTGATCTGGTCGGGCTTGGTCACCTGTTCGGAGGCCACGCCGAAGCCGCGCGCGATCGCGGCGAAGTCGACCTCCGGCCCGGTGAGATCCATGTGCGGATAGGGCCGGTCGCCGGGAAGACCGAAGCGGCGCTGGTAGATGTCGAGGTTGAACTTGAGGATGCGGTAGGAACGGTTGTGGAGGATCACCCACACCATCGGAAGATCGTGATGCGCCGAGGTCCACAACGCCTGGATGGTGTAGAGAGCGGAGCCGTCGCCCGAGATCGCGAGCACGGGCCGATCGGGATGCGCCACCTTGACCCCGATCGCGCCAGGCACCGCCTGGCCGATGCCGCCGCCGCGCGTGCCGTAGTAGTCGCCGGCTCGCGGGAACGCGAGGGTGCGCATGACGTCGGCCGTGAGCGTGATCGCTTCGTTCACCACCACCGTGTCCTTGGGCATGGCGTCGCGGATCTCAACCATCAAGCGGGCCGCGGCGATCGGGTCGTCGTTCCACTTCTGCTTGGCGCGGGCGGCTTGACCGTCGGTCTCCTTCTTCTGCGCTGCGGCGAGCGCCGCGTTGCGCTCCTTGGCGGCGGAGCGGAAATCGCCGTCGGTCGACCCCGCGACGCGCTCGCGTAGCGCGCGCAGCGACTCGCGAGGATCGCCGACGAGGCCAAGGTCGAGTGGGAAGTTGTGCGCGAGCTTGGTCGGTGACGCCTCGATCTGCACCACGCGCGCGCCGTCGGGGAACGGGCTGCCGTGGTCGAACCAGACCTCCTCGAAGAAGCTGCCGCCGGCGAGCAGCACCACGTCGGCAGAGCCCAGCGTCGAGCGGATCGCGGCGTGATCGAACGGGAGGCGCAGGCTGCAGTTGGGATGATCGGTCGGAAAGTCGATCTGGTGGTAGAGCCCTTCGTAGTAGACCGGCGCGCCGGCAAGCTCCGCCAGCGCCACCAGCTCGTCCTGCGCGCCGGAGCGCGCGATGCCGTCGCCGACGATGATCACCGGGCGGCGCGCCGACGCGATCAGTGAGGCGGCGCGCTCGATGCCGGCTGCGTCGGGGTGAGCGCGACGGTAAAGCTCGCTCGCCGCCACCGGCCCCGCGGTGGTGTCCTGCTCCATCACGTCGATGGGGAGCGCCACGAACACCGGACCCTCGGGCGGGTCGTGCGCGATCTTGAGCGCGCGATGGAGGATCGGCGCCATCTCGTCGGCGCTCTGCACCTCGACCGACCACTTGACGATCGGCGCCGCCATCGCCACCAGGTCGTGGCCGAGAAGCGGCTCGCGCAGCCGCATGCGGCGGTCCTGCTGCCCCGCCGTCACCAGCATCGGCGAGTTCGCCTCGTAGCCGTTGTAGAGCATGCCCAGTCCGTTGCCGAGCCCGGGTGCCACGTGGAGGTTGACGACGCCGGTCTTGCCCGAGGCCTGCGCGTAGTAGTGCGCGGCCCCGACCGCGATCGACTCCTGCAGGGTCATGATGTAGCGCAGTTCCGGGTACTCGAGCAGGCTGTCGAGGATCGGCATCTCGGTGGTCCCGGGATTGCCGAAGATGTACTCCACGCCATGGGCGCGGAGAGTTTCCATGAAGACCTGGCGGCCTTTGTAGCTGGGCATCGAGGCTCCTTCCGGAGGTCGGGCGCGGATGGTACCAGCGCGAGGGCCCCGCGCGATGTTATGCATGTGGTATTATGGCGGTTGGTGCAGCGGACCACGATCATGCTCCCAGTCGATCTCAAGCAGCGCGCCTCTTCTCTCGCCGAACGGCTCGGCATCTCCTTGGGCGAGCTCATCCGACGGTCGTTGGAAGCCGCTTTGACCGGCAGCTCCGGTGAGATTCGTGAAGATCCGTTCTTCCAGGATCGAGCCGTCTACACTGGTCCGACACCGCCGAATCTCTCGGCCGACCATGACGACTTCCTGTACGCCGAAGATTCGGACCGCGAACCTTGATCTTCGTCGACACCGGCCCTCTCCTCGCCCGCTACCTGCCGCTGGATCAGCATCACGACGCCGCGGTAGGTGGCTGGTCCGAGATCG
This sequence comes from Thermoanaerobaculia bacterium, assembly GCA_036257295.1. Lineage (GTDB taxonomy): Bacteria > Acidobacteriota > Thermoanaerobaculia > Multivoradales > Multivoraceae > DATAFT01. The sequence continues at coordinate 8,804 of DATAFT010000012.1, read as the reverse complement.
AGCGCAGCTCTCAGCGTTGGCTCACATCCAACTTCGTCGTGGCCGAGACAATGACCCTCCTTTCCAGGCGCGCATCGGCGAGCTTCGCCGCTGAACGGGGACGACGGCTCTACGGCTCGACCTCGTTCGAGATCGTGCGGCCGCAGCGCGAGGACGAGATCGCCGCGCTCGAAGCGTTCACCAAGCTCGCGGATCAGCGTGTCAGCTTCACCGACTGCCTTTCGTTCGCATTGATGAAGCGCAACCGGTTGCGGAGAGCCTTCACCTTCGATCGGCACTTCGCAGCGGCGGGATTCGAGGTGTGGCCCGCTCGTTGAGTCGGGGCACCTGTGACGCTCGCCGTGGGGGGCCAGATGCCCATAGCGCGCTGCGCATCTGGCATATCTATAAAAGGCGCTGGAACAGGATCATCGCCCCCAACGACACGCTGACCGCGAGCCCCACCGTGGTCGCGCGTGCAGCGGCATAGGCCTCGGGTAAAAGCTCGAGGAACACCATGAACACCATGGCGCCGGCGGCGAAGCCGAGGCCGTAGGGCAGCACCGGCCGGAAGAGGTCCACGAACAGGAACGCCGGCACCGCCATCAGCGGCTGCGGCAACGACGAGAAGATGCTCCATCCGGCGCAGACCGGGATCGAGGCGCCCTTGGGCCGCATCACCGCCGAGATGGCAAGCCCTTCCGGAATGTTGTGCACCGCGATCGCGACGGTGATGAGCGTGGCGAGGGTCTTCCCGCCGCCGAACGAGACGCCGACGGCGACGCCCTCGGAGAACGAGTGCAGCGTCATGACGCCGACCATCAACAGCACCTGGCGCGCGCCGGCGCCGCGGATGCCACCGAGCGACACCTCGCGGCCCTCGAGCGCCCGGCGGCCGAACACGATGAAGACGAGGCCGAGCGCGGCGCCCGCCAGCGTCTGCGGCATGCCGTAGCGGGCTCCCTCGAGCAGCAGGCCGACGCTCGCGCCCAGCATCAGACCGGCGGCGATCGACTCCGCGATCGCGATCGTTCGCGGCGACACGTTGCTCGCGAACACGAACGGCAGCGCGCCGAGCCCGGTCGCGAGCGCGGTCAGCAGACCGAAGAGAAACACGACCCCCGCTTCAGCCAATATGCCCTCGGCCAACATGCCCGCTCGCGCCTCTCAGTCGCCAGCCGCCACGAAAACGTGCTCGAGCATCAGCAGGGCCCCGGCCGCGACGCTGACCAGCAGTCCGACCGGAAGCCTCGACGCGCGCCGGTAGGAGGCGGGCAGGAGCTCGGTCAGCACCAGGAAGACCATGCACCCGGCGGCGAAGCCCAGCGCGCCGGGCAGCAGCGCGGTCATCACCGGCGCCAGCGCGAACGCGGCGAGCGCGAGCACCGGCTGCGTGATCTTCGCCACCACACAGAGGCCCGCCGCCGCGCTCACCGCGATGCCCCGCCGGCGCAGGATCTCGGTCAGCGCCATCGACTCGGCGACGTTGTGCACGGCGAGCGCGAGCGCCAGGAAGATGCCGAGCCGCAGCTCGAGCACCATCGCGACGCCGATGGCCACACCTTCGGCGGCCGAGTGGAGCGCGTACTGGAGCAGAACCTTGTAGCCGAGCTCGGGGGCGGCCACCTCGACCGGGTCCGCCACCGATGGCGCCGCTCCGAGATCGACCTGCAGGTCCACGAGTCCCGAATAGACCTGGCTCCAGTGCGTGTAGGCGACGCCGAGCGCCGCCCCGACGATGACGGGAACGGTGGCGCGATCCAACCCGCGCCCGAGCAGCAGATAGCCGGCGCCGAGCATCAAACCGCTGGCCAGAGCGTAGGCGCCCCCGACCATGGCGCGCGACGGCGGCCGCGGCAAACCGAACGGCAGCGCGCCGAGCGCGCCGAAGACGGCGGCGATCGTGGAGATGAGGAGGACCGCGAGAACGGGCTCGTCCGGCATGGCCGCTCAGCGCCCCGGCGAGGCGATCCTACTCGGCGCCGGTATTCGCTTCGCCGCGGAGGTAGATCGGGTTCGAATAGATCCACGGGCGCAGCTCCCCGCCGATCTCGACCCACGCCTCGATCCGGTAAACGCCAGGGGCGTCCGCCACGTGCTCGAAGCGGTTGGTGCGCGGGGCTGGCCCATCCTCGGTGGGGGTGGGGGGGGCGGTCGCTACCTCGACGCCGTCGCGCAGCAGGCGAACCTGGGCCGGCAGCGACAGCTCCGTCACGATGCGCGCGCCTTGCCGCCACGGCACCTGGTCTCCCATGAGCTGCGCTGGCTCACCGCCGTCGCCGGCAAGGTAGAACCGGAAGCCGGTCGGATCGGCGATCCAGTCGTGGCTCACGTAGACATGTCCGGCGCGCACCGCCTCGCGCACCGAAGCTTCGTCGAGAGCGCGCGCGAGGATGTGGGTGCTGACGAAGCGCATCGACACCCAGTAGGGGTCGAAGTCGAAACGCGCCACCACCTCGCCGGCGTCGCGATTGGCCACCATCTCCGGGAGCCGCGGCCGGGTGGCGGTGGTGAACACCGTCATCTCGTCGTCGGCGTCGACCACCGTGCCGAGGCGTACCGACGCCTCGTCGATCTTCTTCACCACGAACACCTGGTTGTGGTGGCAGTCGTTGGCGGCGACGCCGACCAGCCGCTGGCCCGCAGCCGTGGCGCGATCCCACGCCGTCAGGTACTCGGCCGGATAGTCCTGCTGTGCCGCGTACACCTCGACCGGATGCCGCGAGATCGCGTTGCGCAATCGCACCACACCGGCGGGGTCAGTCATCCACTGCGCGAGCTCGGCCATCGACGCCGCGTCGTCTTTGGCGTCGGCATGGCGGTTGTAGATCTCGGTGCCGGTCACGCCATCGAAGCTGACCGGGTCGTGATCCTCGAGATGCGACAGGAACGCGAGCCCGCCGTCGGCCATTGTCGCGGCGAGCATCTCGGGCACCGGTCCGTCGAGCAGCGAGCGCACCGAGTGCGTCGGTTGCAGCAGGTACCCGTTCTTGGTCTCGGCGCCCGGGATGAAGAGCACACCCTCACGCACGCCGCGCCATCCATTCACGAAGTCACGCGCCGAGCTCGGGTGATCGGAGAGGAACACGATCTCGACGCGGGCGCGATGCGCGTCGTCGAGGATCTCGTCGAGCGTGCCGCCCGTGTGGTCGGAGTCGGAAGCGTGGGCGTGGAAGATCGCGCGGTAGTCGGTGAGGCCCGACAGCGGCGCGGGCCGGCTCACATTCTCGCGCAGGTCGTCGCCCGAGCTGTGCGTGGCGGCGAGGCGCTGGTCCGACAGGCGCTCGACCGTGCTGAAGCGGCGCCCCGGCGGACCGCCGCTCCCCGTCTGCGCCGGCGCCCCATGAGGGACAACCGCCGCCGCCAGCGCGACGGCGAGCGCCACGATCCCGGCCAACCGATTCACGTCGCGTTCACTTCGCAGTGGTCTTGGTCGCCCGTTCGAGGTCGCCGAACCAGTCCGTCACCAGGACGACGTGCGCATGGTCGCCCCGACCCGCCTTCTGCGCGTCGGGGAACATGACGAAGCGCTGGCCGTCTCCGGTCACGTCGTAGTCGTCGAACTGGAGGCCGAGGACCGAAATTCCCGAGGATCCGCCCTTGAACGGTCCCGAGAAGAGCTGGCGCACCTTGCCCGCCCGGAACGTGCCGTCGCCGGTCTCGACGTCGGCGACCATGATGCCGTCGTCGGTGCGCCAGAAGAGCTGCCGTCCGTTTGCGCTCCAGCGCGGATGACTGGCGCCGATGTCCGACACCTGCCACTTCCCCTCGCCGGTCGGGAACGGACGCACGTAGATCGCCTGGCCGCCGCCCGACTCGTTCGAGCCATAGGCCAGCCAGCGGCCGTCTGGCGAGAAGTCGGGGAAGCCTTCGCTGAACTCGGTGGCGAGGAAGGTGTGGGTCTCCTTGGTCTCGAGGTCGAGGTAGCCGAGGTCGAACTGCTGGCCCTGCGTGATGTAGGCGACGTAGCGGCCGTCGCTCGACCAGCTCCCCGCCCACTGCGGCGACTTGGCTTCGGTCAGCCGCTCGAGCTCGCCCGAGCCGTCGGCGCGCTTGCGGTACAGGCTGTCCGGGCCGTCCTTGTCCGAGCTCAGGATCAACCACTTACCATCGGGCGACCAGATCTGCTCGCTCTCGATCGACTTGTCGAAGGTGAGCCGCGTCGAGACTCCGCGCTCGAGGTCGTACACCCAGACGTCCCAGTTGTCGCCGCGCATGACGGTGAGCGAGAGCTTCTGCTCGTCCGGCGAGAGCTTGGGGTTGGCGTAGATCCCGGGTTCGGGTACGAGCTGAGCCGTTCCACCCTGCGCATCGACCCAGAGGATCGGATAGGCGGAGACCTGGGAGCTGCCAGCGACGTAGGCGAGCAGGCCGCTCTCGGAGAAGTCGAACTGAGCGCCACCCTCGCCGAGCGACACGGCGAGCTCCTGCAGCACCGGGACCGGGTTCCCGGTGAGCTCGAGCGAGCCCAGAGCGAACGGCGCGGCGAACAGCGTACCGTTGTTGACGAACACGAGGTGGCCGGTCGGGACGTACCGGGCGTACCAGCCGCCGCTGTGGATGGTCTTGCGCTCTCCCGTCTCCACCGAGACCACCTGGATGGTCGCGGAATCGAAACCGCTCTGCAGCGTGTGCGCGGTGAAGAGGACGTGCTTGCCGTCCGGAAGTGAGCTGGGCCAACGATGAGTCTGCTCACCCTTGGCGGCGTCGAGCTCGGTGAAGGGCTTGGGCTCGCCGCCCGCGGCCGGCACCCTCATCAAACCGCTGTTCGGGCTCGGGGCGAAGACGATGGTGTCGTCGGGCAGCCAGGTGGCGCCGCGGCTGCGAGAGAGTTCGCAGATCTTCATCGGCGTACCGCCGCTCAACTGCATCTTGCGCATCTCGGTGGCGGTGACGAAGCCGACCCACTGCCCGTCGGGCGAGAGGAAGGGGTGATACGGCGCGGTCGGGCCCGAATCGCCGCTGTTGAGCAGCGTGGGCTCGAGTCGATCGAGCTGTCTCAGGAAGAGCTTGCGCTGAACGTCGTTACCGTCGATGAAGACCAGGCGCGTGGCGTCCTTCGACAGCACCACGCTCGAACCCAGGCCGAGGTCGAGGATCGCGCTGCCCACCGCGACTTCGACCTGCATCGGCGGGAGCGTGCGCGTGCTGCCGCCGCTGCGCAGACCAGCGAAGGCAAAGTACCCGGCGACCGCCAGCGCGAGCGCCGCGATCGCCCACGGGACCAGGACGCCGAGGCCTACCTTCCTCGTCGCCTTGCCGCTCGCCGGCTCCGCGCCCGCCGGGGTTTCGACGATGGATTGCGGGCGAGCAAGGCTCGCGAGCGTCTCCTCGATCACCAGCCGCGCATCGCCGATCGCCTGCAGCCTCTGGCGCGGGCTCTTGACCAGACAGCGCTCGATCAGGTTCCTGATAGCGGGCGGCGTGTTCGGGGGCAGCAGCGAGAGGTCGGGCTCGCGCTCGAGCACCTTCGCCAGCGTGTCCGCCACCGTGTCGCCCACGAACGCGCGGCGGCCGGTGAGCATCTCGTAGAGGATCACTCCGAACGACCAGATGTCGGCGCGGCGATCGGCCGTGAGCGCGCGCGCCTGCTCCGGGCTCATGTAGCTCGCCGTGCCCAGGATCATTCCCGCCTGCGTAGCGGCGACCGACAGCGTCGGCGAACGCGTGAGGTCCACTCCGCTCGCCGTCGCGAGATCGCCCTGCAGCGCCTTGGCCAGGCCGAAGTCGAGGATCTTCACGCGCCCGCCACCCGACGCGTCGCCGTCGCCGAGCTTGATGTTCGCGGGCTTCAGGTCGCGATGGATGATGGCCCGATCGTGCGCCGCCTCGAGCGCTTCCGCGATCGCGAGCGCGATGCGCAGCGCGTCCTCGAGCGGGACCCTCCCGCGCTGGATGCGCGCCGCCAGCTCCTCGCCAGACGCGAGCTCCATCACGAGCGCCCGCTGCGATCCGCTCTCCTCCAGCCCGTAGATCGACGCGATGTTGGGGTGGTTGAGCGACGCCAGCACCTGGGCCTCACGCTCGAACCGACCCATGGTCTGCGGGTCCTTGGCCAGCGCTTCGGGGATGAACTTGAGTGCGACGTCGCGATGGAGACGGCTGTCGGTGGCGCGATACACCACGCCCATGCCGCCTTCACCCAGTTTCTCCACGATGGTGTAGGTCCCGATGCGCTCGCCGATCATTTACCGTTCCCCTCCAATGATTCGAGCTGCTCGAACCACCGTGTCACTAGCGTTAGGTGCTGATGCTCGCTGCGCTCCCCCGGGTCGGTATCCTGGAACATCACGAAGCGTTGGCCATCAGCCGACATGTCGTAGTCGGCGAAGCTCAGACCTCCGGCGCCGATGCCAGTGAGGCCACCCTTCCATCGACCCGAGACGATCTCGCGCGGCCTTCCGGCCCGGAACGTGGGTCCATCCGCCTCCACCGACGCGCCGACGACGCCTTCATCGGTGCGCCACATCAGCTCTCGACCGTCGGTGCGCCAGCGCGGCGACACACCAGGGGCATCAGAGACCTGCCACTTGCCCTCTCCGGAGGGGAACGGCCGGACGTACACGTGGTAGCTCCCCGACTCGTTCGAGGCGTACGCGACGAAGCGGCCGTTCGGGGAGATGAGCTGGAACCCCTCTCCGAACTCGGTCGCGAGAAACGGTTTGGTCTCGCCGGTCGAAAGATCGAGAGTGCCCATGTCGTACTGCGTCCGGGACTCGATGTAGGTAACGTACCGGCCGTCGGGCGACCACGACTGGGCCCACTGCGGGAACGCGGGTTGCGTGAGACGTTCGGCTTCGCCCGATCCGTCGGCGCGCTTGCGGTAGAGAGCGTCCGGCCCGTCGCGATCGGAGCTGTAGACGAGCTGCTCTCCGTCGGGCGACCAGATCTGCTCGGTCTCGGCCGCTTCGTCGAACGTGAGACGCGTCGAGACACCGCGCTCGATGTCGTAGACCCAGATGTCCCAGTTGGTGCCGTCGAGGACGGTCAGTGACAGCCGCTTCCCGTCGGGCGACAGACGAGGATTGGCGTACAGGCCGGGCTGCTCGGTCAGCAGGCTCGATCGGCCGTCGCGATCGACCCACACCGCGGGGTAGGCCTTGGCCTGCGCCGCTTCCGCGGCGTAGACCAACCGACCATTGGCCGAGAAGTCGAACTGACCTCCACCCTCGAAGACGTTGGTCGAGATCTTCTGGACGACCGGGACCGGCGCTCCACGGGTCTCGAGCGAGTCGAGATCGAAGGGAACGGCGAACAGCGTTCCCCGATTCAAGAAGACCAGGTGTCCCGTCGGTGCGTAGCGCCCGTAGCTCCCACCGCGATACACCACCGTGCGCTTCCCGGTCGCGAGCTCGACCACCTGGAGCGACGCGGCGTCGAAGCTTCCGTCCGAGGCGTGCACCGTGAAAAGGACATATTTGCCACCGGGGAGGCCCTGCGGCCAACGGTGGGTCACCTCGCTCTGTTCCGCGTCGAGCTCGGTGAGCGGCTGCGGCTCCCCTCCGGCCGCGGCGACCTTCGAGAGCCCGCTCCGCGGGTTCGGCGCGAACACGATCGTGTCGCCCGGCAGCCAGGTGGCGCCGCGGCTACGATCGACCTTGCAGATCGTGAGCGGTGAGCCGCCCGCGACCTGCACCTTGCGTAGCTCGGCAGGAAGCGCGTAACCGATCCAGTTGCCGTCGGCGGACACGAAGGGGTGGTAGGGCCCGTTCGACTTGATCTCGTCGAGCGCGAGCGGCACCGAGGCGAGCTGGTCGAGCGCACGGACGAAGAGCCGGCGCTCGGAGCCTCGCCTTTCGACGTAGGCGAGCGTCCTGCCGTCGGGCGAGATCGCGAAGCTCGCGCCCAGCTCGTTGTAGAGCTCGGTGGCGCCGATCGTGACGTCGACCACCAGCGGAGACTCCGCCGGCGCCGAGGACCGCGGACGAAGGTTCGATGCGGCAGCCCAGGCCACCGCGAGGGCGGCGACGACCCAGGGTACGAGGGTGAGCCAGCGCGGGGCGCGCTTCGCGGCGGCAGCCGGCGTAGAGGCGTCGTGCACTACAGGAGCCGACCGATCCGCCGACAGCGGGCGCGCCAGGTCCGCCAACGTCTCCTCGATCACCAGCCGCGCGTCGCCGATCGCCTGCAGCCGCTGCCGTGGGCTCTTGACCAGGCAACGCTCGAGCAGGCTCTTGATGGCGGGAGGCGTCGTCGCCGGCAGCAGCGACCAGTCCGGCTCGCGCTCGAGCACCTTGGCGATCGTGTCGGCGACCGTGTCACCCACGAATACACGGCGGCCCGCCAGCATCTCGAACAGGATCGCCCCGAACGACCAGATATCAGCGCGGCGGTCGGCCTGCAGCGCCCGCGCCTGCTCCGGGCTCATGTAGCTGGCCGTGCCCAGGATCATCCCGGCCTGCGTGGCCGCCACCGACAGCGTCGGCGAGCGCGTGAGGTCGATGCCGCTCGACGAAGAGGCGAGATCGCCCTGGAGCGCCTTGGCCAGACCGAAGTCGAGGATCTTGATGCGGCCGCCGCCGCTCTCGCTGCCGTCGCCGAGCTTGATGTTCGCCGGCTTCAGGTCGCGATGGATGATGCCCTTGTCGTGCGCCGCCTCGAGCGCCTCGGCGATGGCGAGCGCGATGCGCAGCACCTCGTCCAGCGGGAGCTTGCCGCGCGCGATCCGCGCCGAGAGCTCTTCGCCCGAGGCCAGCTCCATCACCAGCGCGCGCTGCCCGCCGTTCTCCTCCAGCCCGTAAATCGACGCGATGTTGGGATGATTGAGCGACGCCAGCACCTGCGCTTCGCGCTCGAACCGACCCATGATCTGGGGGTCCTTCGCC
>DATAFT010000652.1:0-3406 GCA_036257295.1 Thermoanaerobaculia bacterium | reverse complement strand
CCGTCGACTGCCTGGCGCGATCGGGGATCGAGGCGCGCGACCTCGACATGCTGGTGAGTTGCTGCATCGGTAAGGCCCATGCCGATCTCTCCTGCGTCTACGAGCCCCCCATGAGCGTCGCGATCCAGCGCGCCATCAGTGCCGACAGCGCCCTGTGCTTCGACGTCGGAAACGCCTGCGCCGGGATGGTGACCGGCCTCGCCATCGTCAACGACTTCATCCGGCGCGGTGCGATCCGCCGCGGCTTGGTGGTCGCCGGTGAGTTCATCTCCCACGTCGGCCGTACCGCCACCCGTCACGTCACCGGTTACTCGAGCCCGCAGCTCCCGTCGCTGACGCTGGGCGACGCCGGCGCCGCCGTGCTGCTCGAGCGCGCCGACAACAGCGGCGGTGGCATCCGCGCCTGCGAGCTGGTGAGCTTCGCCGAGCACAGCGACCTCTGCATCGCCAAGCCCGCCGAGCCCGACGACGAGCCGGGGTGGGCCATGCACACCGACGCGCTCAAGCTCCATCAGGTGGCGATCGATGCCGCGGCGCCGACCATCGCGCGCGCTCTCGAGGCCGCCGGCGTCGACGCCGATTCCGTCGACTGCGTCATCCCCCACCAGACCACCGAGCACGCGATCCGCATCGGCACCCGCCGCGTGCTGCGCTCGCTCGGCGCGCCCGACTGGGGGGGCGACATCGCCTACAACCTCGAGTGCGGCAACACCGCCTCCACCACGCACTTCCTGGCCCTCCACCGCTGGCTACGCGAGGGACGCATCGCGGCCGGATCGCGCGTCCTCCTGCTCTCATTCGCCTCGGGGGTGGTGGTAGGAGCGGTCCTGTTCGACGTCGACGATGAGCTCGCACGTCTGTTCGCGCGCGGCAATTGAGGCGGTGGCCACCGCCGCCGAGCCGGGCGCCGGCTCGCGGGCTCTGGCCGTCGATGCCGCAAACCGCGCGCTCGGCGCGGCCGGACGTGTTGCAGACGAAGTCGAGATCCTGGTCAACGCCGGCGTCTACCGCGACGAGAACATCGTCGAGCCGGCGATGGGTCCCTTCATCCAGCGTGGGATCGGGGCCAACTCCACCTTTCCGCCGCTCAACGGAACCCGTACCTTCTCGTTCGATCTCGCCAACGGCGCCGGCGGCCCACTCACCGCGATCCGCGTGATCGATGGTTTCATGCGCTCGGGCGCGGTGCGCTCCGGCCTGGTGGTCGCGAGCGACGCCGATCCCGATCCGTCGCGCTCGGAGAACTACCCGTTCGCCGCCACCGGCGGCGCCATCCTGCTGCGCGCCACCGCCAACGGCGAGGGCTTCGCCTGGTTCGGGGCGCGGACCTGGAGCGAGCACTTCTCGCTCTACGAAGCGCGGCTGTGCGGCACCGGTGGGCTCGAGCCCGCATCGGAGGAGTGGAGCGCGCGCAGCCAGCGCCTGCGTTTCGTCCAGCGTGAGGACTTCGCCCTGCGCGCCGCCGACTGCGTGGGAAGGACCGTGGAAGAGGCGACGCGCGAGGGCAGGCTCGATCCCGCCGAGGTCGAGTTGGTGATCGCGGCGCCCGGCGGGGTGGCGTTCCGCGAGGCGTTGGCGGAGAGGCTACGACGCGCCGGAGTGACCGCGGCCGTGCCGGCTGCGGTCGGAAGCGGCGCGCACACCGCGTCGACGGCGTTCGCGCTCGCGGTCGCGCGCGGCGACGGGAGCTGGGAGCGGTCACGGCGGATCCTGTTCGTCGCTGCCGGCGCCGGGATCACGGTGAGTCTCGCCCTGTACGAGCGGTAGCCGCTCCGCGAACGGATAGCGCGGTCCGGGCGGACGCCCACGCGATGATGAGCCCAGCGGCGTTGTCGGTTGCCAGGTGCTGGCGCGTGGTCATGGTCGAGAGCGTGATCGCCACCGCGAGCGCGAATACGCCCGCTCGCAGCTTGGGCCCACGATCGCGCAGCGCGTGCCAGCAGATCCAGGTGACGGCCGAGTGCAGGCAGGGGAAGGTGACATGCGCCGCGTCCAGTCCGTAGACCCGGCCGAGCACCCAGGCGTGGAGTGGATCGACTCGCGAGAGGTCGGGCCGCGCGAACGTCACCGGCACCAAGAGCACGAGCAGCCAACTCGCCACCGAGGCGAGCGACCAGGCCAGCGCCAGCCGCCGCCAACGCCCGGCCGGCACGAGGACTCCGGTCACCACCAGCAACGGAAAGAAGAGCAGATAGATCCACACCGTCCAGGGCAGGAATGGCAGCACGCCGACCAGGGGCTCGCCCGCTCGCCAGATCGGCGGCGGGGCCAGACGCTGGACCGTGAGATGGACGGTCAGACCCGCGGCGGCGAGCGCCGCGGTGAGCGCGGCGCGGCCAGTGAAAGTGGAGACTTCGGGCACGGCTGCTCTCTCGGGCGCGCGCTCCGGCGCGCGGCCGAGTGGCCGCCGTCGGGGCGCCAGCCCCGACAAGAACTCTGACAGAATGCGCCTCTCAATCATCGGCTCATCGAGCGCTGCAAAGTCCGCAGCTTCGAATCGGGGGGGGATGAACGCCGTGACCGCGATCACGAACTGGATCGTGCGCCATCCGGCGCTGGCGCTCCTCCTCGCCCTCCTCATCACCGTCGGCCTCGGCCTCGGTATCCGCGACCTCGGGTTCGACACCTCGAACCGCGGGTTGATGGCGAAGGGCGATCCCGCCGTCACCTTCTACGAGAACGTGGTCGCCACCTTCGGCGAGGACTCGATCCTCTCGATCGTGGTCAAAAGCCAGGACATCTTCCAGGAGGACATCCTCCACTCGATCGAGCGGCTGACCAACGCCGGCGGCGCGATCGAGGGCGTGTCGCGGGTGGTGAGCCTGACCACCGTGTCGAACCTCGAAGGGCGCGACGGCGTGCTCTCGACCGACGACCTGCTGCTCACCATCCCGTCCGACCCCGCCGAGCTCGCCGCCATACGTGAGAGCGCTCTGGGGAACGATCTCCTCCTCGGGGAGGTGGTGAGCAAAGACGGCAAGACGTCGGCGGTGCATCTCTTCCTGCAGTCGCTCGAGGCCGGCGAGGAGTTCGAGGCGCGCGTCATCGGCGAAGTCGACCGGCTGCTCGCGGCCGAGTGCACAGCGCTGGGGGGCACGGCCGGACCCATCGACGAGGACCACTCAGCCACGCTGGTTTGTGACCGCGATCGGGGCCGAGTCGAGCTTTACCAGATCGGGACACCCTACCTGCGCCAGGAGGTGCGCCGCACCATCCGCGGCGACCTGCTCAAGCTCGCCCCGCTGTCGCTGGCGACGCTGTTCGTGACGCTCTTCTTCTTCTTCCGCACCGGGGTGGCTGCGCTTCCGGCGTTGACCGGCCTCTTGAGCGTGATCGCGACCCTCGGCTTCATGGGCTACATGGGCTACGGCATCACCAGCGTGTCCATGATGATCCCGCCGCTCCT
>DATAFT010000631.1:0-4199 GCA_036257295.1 Thermoanaerobaculia bacterium | reverse complement strand
CAGCGCCGCACTCGAGCCTCCGCAAGCCGGACCCGCAAACCGAGCGCCTGCTCCGCGCGGTAGCCACCCCCGGCATTCACATCCTCGGGCATCCCCGCGGCAGGATCTACGGATCGAGACCCGGGATCACGGCGGATTGGTCGCAGGTCTTCGCGGCGGCGGCCGAGGCCGGAGTGGCGATCGAGATCGACGGCGATCCGTTTCGCCAGGATGTCGACTACGTTCTCGCGCGGGAAGCGATCGAGGCGGGGTGCCTCTTTGCGCTCGACAGCGATGCGCACGCGGTCGACCAGTGGTGGTACGCCGAGATCGCGATCGCGCACGCGAGGTTGGCAGGGGTGCCGACCACGCGCATCATCAACTGTTGGCCGATCGATCGACTTCTCGACTGGGCACGCGGGAGGAGAAACCAGGATCCCAGGTAAAAGCGCCGCGCGATCGGCTAGTCTCCGTCCGCTGCGATCCACGATGGCGAGGCGAGATCTGGCTCAACCTGCCCCGGAACGCGAGCGCGATTCAAGCTCTGGAGTCGTTCCCCCTCAGCGGTCGTGGCTCGAGGTGGTGGCTCGCGTGATGGAGCGTTGGGTTCCCGACGCCGTCACCACCTCGATCATCCTCCTCGTCCTCGTCTTCTTTCTCACACTCGCGATCGGCACGCCGCTCTCGACGGTGTTCGACGCCTACTATCGGGGTCTGTGGAGCCTGCTGTCGTTCGCGATGCAGATGACGCTCATCCTGGTGGTGAGCCTGGTGGTCGCGGCGTCGCCGTTCTTCCGGCGCATCGTGGTCGCCGCTTCGCGAGTGCCCAGAACGACGCTCCAGGTGGTCGTCGGGGCCTCGCTGTGCACGGCGTTGATCGCCTACTGCAACTGGGGCCTCGGGGTCGCACTGGCTCCCATGATCGCCATCCACTTCGCGCGACAGGCGGAGCTCAAGGGGCTGCCGGTCGACTTCCTGTTCCTCCAGGCGATCCTGGCGGGCGCGGGCTCGATCTGGCAGTTCGGGCTTTCAGCGAGCGCCCCGCTCCTGGTGGCCACCCCGGGACACTTCCTCGAGGAACAGGTAGGAATCCTGCGGCTCGCCACGACGATCTGGGCGCCGGCGACGCTCGTGCACGTCCCGGTCTTCCTGGGGGCGACCATGGTTGTCGGTTACCTGCTGATGCCCAAGAAGCCGCGGCTTCTCTCGGAGTTCCCGGCGTCCGAGGAGCTCGCGAAGGAGTCGCCACCACGGGCATCGGTCGAGCGCGCGGCCAGGGGCGGGGACCTGGCGCAGGGCCTCGAGAACAGCCGGCTGACGCTGCTGCCGCTCCAGATCGCGCTCGGCGCCTGGCTCTACCTTCACTTCTTCGTGAAAGATCTCAGCCTCGACATCAACGCGGTGATCACGATCCTGCTCCTCGCGGCGTTCGTGCTGCACGGGACGGTCGCGCGTTTCACGGCTGCGCTCCAGGGAGCGATCTCGGCGGGTTGGCCGATCGTGGTCATGTACCACCTCTACGCCGGTGTCGCCGGTCTCATCCAGTACACGCCGCTCGGCGAGTTCCTCGCCGACGTCATCAGCCCGATCTCGACGCCGCTCACGTTCCCGCTGCTGACCGCGATCATCAGCACGCTGGTGGCCGTCTTCATTCCCACCAGCGGCGGTCAGTGGGTGATCCAGGGGTTCATCACCGTGCGCGCCGCCGAGGCGATCGGCCTGACGGCGCAGCGAGGTCTCCTCTCGCTGGGGATCGGCGATCACATGGACAACCTGATCTCGCCGTTCTGGGCGGTCGTCGGCGCCAACATCGCCAAGGTCGACTTCCGACTGTTGTTCGGCTACCGCTTGATCTTCGCGGCGCTGTGGTTCGGCATCGGCGTGGTCGTGTTCACGCTGTTGCCCTGCTGAGCGGACCAGGGTCCGACACGGGTATGATTGCGCGCGAGCCTCCGGGGGTATCGCTTGTTCCATCTTCTCCACGAGCGCGAGCTCGTGAGCAAGGACTCTGCCGGTTGACGCCCACCCAGTCGGAGGGGCTGCGGGTGGCCCTTCGCGTGATCGAGATCTTCAATTCGCTCGGCGTCGAGTATCACCTCGGCGGCGCCTACGCCAGCTCGATCCATGGCGTGCCACGCCAGACGCAGGGTGTCGATCTGGTCGCGAAGCTCGTGCCGGAGCAGATCGGGCCGCTGCTGGCCGCGCTCGGGTCCGACTTCTACGCCGACGCCGACTCTGCTCAGCGAGCGCTGGCGCTGCGGTCGAGCTTCAACGTTCGGCATCTAGCGAGCGGCGTCAACGCGACCATCTTCTGTCTCGGCGACTCGGCCTTCGATCGGTCCGAGTTCGAACGTGCCGAGCTGGTGCGAGCCTTCGGCGAGCCGGCACCCATCCGCGTCAAGACCGCGGAAGACATCGTCTTGCGCAAGCTGCAATGGTACCGGCTCGGAGGAGAGATCTCCGAGCGCCAGTGGAGTGATGTCGTTGGCTGCCTCGAGGCAGGTGTGCGCGATATCGAGTACCTGCGCCACTGGGCCGGTCGGTTGGGGCTCACCGATCTCCTCGAGCCTGCCCTGGTTGCGGCGAAGAGATAGAGAAGAGCTCGTCCGGCCAGTTGCGCCTCACTCCCCGGTGTACAGCACCTCGAGCCGACGCGCCCGACTGATGGCAAAGGCGAGAAGCACGACGACCATGAGCAGCAGACCGCCGATCGCGAGCGGCGCCGGGGTCGGTTCGGCGGGCAGCGCGAACGGGCCCGCATCGAACGGCACCGGACACAGCGACTGCAGGTAGTGGATCACCGAGATCTTCTTGAGCACCGGCGGCAGCAGCGAGTTGAGCCACTCCCAGCCCAGGATCGCCGCCGCCGGGATCATCGGGTTCCTGACCGCGAGCGCCAGCGCGAGGAAGACGGCGCCGTAGCCCGCGACTGCGAGAACCGTCACCAGCGCGTAGATCGCGGCGTGCCCGGCGCCGGTGCCTTCGAAGAGATACGCGGCGCCGCCCTCGGTCACGCCGGCGGCAAACGCGAGCGGGAGCTGCATGGCGAGGCTCGCGAGCACGATGACCGACGCCGCGATCAGGCCGGCGATGAACTTACCGATCAGGAAGACGTCGCGGCGCAGCGGCGCCATCAGGTAGAAGTGCAGGCTGCGCTCCGCGATCTCGCCGCGCACCAGGTAGGTGAAGACGGTGAAGCAGACGAAGAAGACGACCAGGCGGAGGAAGAAGAGTTGAAAGAGCGCGCCGAACTGGGTGGCCATCTCGGCCGGCGGCACGGTTCTCCCGGCGCCGATCCGGACGGCGGCCACGCGCATCAAGAGCAGGAGCGCCGGCAGGAAGGCGACCGCCACCACCGGCAGTGCGCGCCACCGCAGGAACGTCTTGCGCAGCTCGAGCGCGAGCATGGCGCCGACCTGCCGCCGCCACACCAGCATCCCGGTCGTTGGCGCGGTTGCACCGTTCGCTGCGTTCGCGACGTTCACGTCAAGTGCTCCCCGGCGCTGCCGCGCCGATCAGGTACTGGTACACCGACTGCACGTCGTCGTCGGCGGGCAGCACCGCCTCGATGTCGACGACACCCTCGCCCGCGACCTTGTTGAGCAGCAGATAGAAACGCTCGGCGTTCTCGGTGCGCACCAGGAGCCCTCGGCGGTCGCCGTCGAGGCGCGCCTCCACCACGTGATCCTCTGAGAACACGCGTGCCGCCAGCAGTGACGGCTGATCGCAGCGCACGAACACCTGGAGCGGCCGCTCGGCTGCGATCTCGTCGCGCACGCCTTCCACGGCGCCCTCGGCCACCACGTAGCCGCCGTGCACGAGTACGACGCGATCGGCGAGCTCATCGACCTCGTGCAGCACGTGGCTCGAGATCAGCAGCACCCGACCTTCGGCCGCGAAGGCGCGGAAGAGCTCTACGGTCTCGGCGCGCGCCAGGGGATCGAGCCCGTTGAGCGGCTCGTCGAGCACCAGCACGCGCGGGTCGTGGGCGATCGCCTGCGCCAGCTTGATGCGTTGCTTCATGCCTTTCGAGTAGCCGCCGACTCGGCGCGACGCGGCCTCGACCATGCCGACCCGCTCGATGGCGCGCCGCGCCGAGCGCTCTGCTTCATCGCTGGGCAGGCCGTGCAGTCGTAGGTAGAGGTGCACGAAGTCCCAACCGGTCATGCCACGCGGGAAGGTCTCGTACTGCGTGCAGTAGCCGACCTGGCGGAAGAGCT